>JAGHDT010000327.1 GCA_021159805.1 Anaerolineae bacterium | reverse complement strand
GCTGTTGTTGGGGCACGTCCAGGGTAGCAGCGGGGAGTGCAGCGTCCGCGCAGATAGAAAACGAGGCGGCCCGGGGGCCGCCTCGTTTTCTATCTGCGCGGACGCTGCACTTCCCGCTGCTCCCCTGGACGTGCCAAAACAACAGCGAGCCGCCTATCCGTACCAGTCTGCGTAGGTCGGAGTCCCCTTGGCGGGGACAAGTTGTCACTTCGACTCCGCGTGCGCGCGACTGCGCAATCACGCGGCCTGGTGCGAGGTATCACCATCGCGAAGGGGGGGGCGAACACGACAGCCTGTCCCCGTCAAGGGGAGTTCGCCGCTACGCAGAGCGCTTTGCCCCCTCCGGGGGAAAAAAGGAAAGGGGGAAAGGGGGCAGTTACGCTTGCAGTGCGGCGTCAGATCGTTATACTGGTAATAGGTCAAGCCCGGTGAGGGAGGTCTCTGTGGACCCATGTGATGGCTCTGTCCCTTTGTGTATCCGTGACCTGACGTTCCGGTACCGCATTCGAGAGCAACCTGCTCTTCGTGACCTCTCGCTGGATCTTCATCCGGGCGAGCTGATGCTGGTCGCCGGGACAAGCGGGTGCGGAAAGACCACGCTCATCCGCTGCATCAATGGCCTCATCCCCAGTGCCTACCGCGGCGAGTTGGCGGGCACGGTTCAGGTCTTCGGCCAAGATGCCCGCGGTATGAGCATGGGCAAACTCTCCCAAAGGGTGGGGACCCTGTTACAGGATCCGGAGCGCCAGATCGTGGGTAGCTATGTGCTGAATGAGGTGGCGTTCGGTCTGGAGAACTTGGGGATGCCCCGCGAGCAGATCCTGCAGCGGGTGGACGAAACGCTCGACTACCTCGGAATTCTCCCTCTGCGCGACCGTGAGACCTTCAACCTCTCGGGTGGTGAGAAGCAGAAGGTGGCGCTGGCCGGCGCCTTGGCGATGCAACCTCGGATCTTGCTCCTTGACGAACCGCTCGCGAGTCTGGACAGCGCCTCGGCCTATGAAGCGTTGGATCTCTTCCGTCGCCTGGCCGATGAGGGCGTTGCCATCTTGCTCGTTGAGCATCGGGTCGAGGACGTACTACGCATCAGGCCTGATAACGTCTTGTACCTTCGGGACGGTGAGACGGCCTACTTCGGCGCACCCGAGGGGATGATGCAAACCCTGGACTATCACGAGGTCAAGTTACCCGCTCCCGTAGTCTATGAGCGTGCCAAATCCCTGCCTGCGCCGACGTTTGAGGTGGGCGTGAAACCCGATGGGGGTCAGTCGCTGATCTCCTTTGAGAATGTTGCCTTCAGGTACGACCCCTCGCTCCCCGAGGTGCTGCACGACGTGAACTTCACGGTCTGCAAGGGCGATATCGTTGCGATCCTGGGCGCAAATGGGGCCGGCAAGACCACGCTGGTCAAGCACACCTTGGGCCTCCTCAAGCCGACAGAGGGCACCGTGGTCCTTGAGGGCCGGGAGACCGGGGACATCTCCGTCGCCCAGGCCGCGCGCACCATAGGCTACGTTTTCCAGAGCCCCTCGCAGATGCTCTTTGCCCCGACAGTGGCAGAGGAGCTGGCCTTTGGGCCCCGGAACTTGGGATTCGATATGGAGCAGGTGCAGCGGGATACAGAGTGGGCGCTCGATGTTGTCAATATGAGTGAACATGCCGATTCGCCGCCGTTGGCGCTCTCCTTTGGGCAGCAGAAACGGGTCAGCATCGCGGCCGTGCTGGCGATGCGTTCGCGCATCCTGATGATGGATGAGCCCACCTCGGGGCAGGACTATTGGAACTACACCGCGTTTATGGATGCGATTCTGCAGATGCCGGGGTTTGATGCCGTGATCTTCATCACGCACGATCTTGACCTTGCCATCAGTTATGCAAATCGGATCGTCCTGGTCAGCGAGGGCCGGATCGCGGCGGATGGGTCCCCCGCAGAGGTCTTGAAGGACAGGGACCTGCTGCGGCACTGCCGGATTGTGCCCACTTCACTGCTCAAACTGAATCTGGAGATGCTTCCGGTCACAGGCGCGTTTATGCGGGCCGAGATGCTGGCTCACGTGGGCGACTGACTCACGCTGCCGGTATCCGGTCTACAGAAAGGAGGTGGACAAAGACTGCGTGTTCGTCTTCTGTCGTGGAGCTTTCCCAGAAGCACATTCATTCAAGGCCGCTATCAACTAGGAGGTTTGTTGTGGAGAAGAAGTCACTGTGGACTTTCGGTACGCGTGAGGTTGTGTACGCTGCCATTGGGGCTGCGCTGTATGGTGTCTTTTCGTGGGTCACGAACTTCATTGCTCTCCCCGCCGCCGGCAATATCACGCTGCGGCCGGCAGTTGCCATTCCGATGTTCTTCGGTGTGGCGTTCGGCCCCGTCGTCGGCTTCATCGCGGGGTTCCTGGGCAACGTTCTCGGCGATTTCCTGTCGGGATTCGGCTTCTGGTGGTCCTGGGACTTGGGTAATGGCCTTATGGGCCTGATTCCCGGCTTGATGGCGCTAGGCATCACCTCTTACAAGGAGACCGCCACGATCATCAAAGCCGAGATCCTGGTCGTCATCGCCGCCGCCGTGGGCATGATTGTGCCCTCGCTGTTGGAGATCCCGCTCAGCGGCCTCGACATCAATACCGCCGTGGTCGGGTACTGGTTCCCCTCCTTCCTCAGCAACACCGTCAACGGTCTCGTCCTGGTGCCAATCCTGATGGTCGCGTACGACGCGGTTGTCTCAAGGTCCGGACGTTAGCACGCATAGAAGGCCGGCCCTGCGGGTGGTTCTGGCAGGGCCGGCTGATCTGGGAGAGGTACTATGCTCGTCACCTGGAAGTATCGGCCCCGCGACAGTTTCGTGGAGAAAGCTGATCCCCGCGCTCGGTGGATCTTCTCCTTCCTCGTCCTCTTTGCCCTCACCCTGTTCTGGGATATCCGGCTTCTGCTCTTCTTCCTGGCTATAGTCGTGGCCCAGTACATCCTGGCGAAGGTGACGTGGGAAGAGACACGCCGAGCCTGGATCTTTATCCTGGTCTTCGTCGTGGGCATCGTGGCGTTGAACACGCTCTTCACGGGGCGCGGTGGGCCCGCGGAAGTTCTGGGGGCCGGACACGTGCTGTGGCGGGCCGAGTGGCGGATCCTCGGGCTGAATATCCACCCCACCATCACGGTCGAGCGAGTGTGGTTTGCTGTCTCTCAAGTCGTGCGGATGCTCTCGATATCCGGCCTCTTCCTGATTGTCCCCTACACGATGAACCCCCGTCACTATGGCGTGACCTTTCGCCGGATAGGGGTGCCGGATCGCTTTGCCTTCTCGATGGACCTGGCGTTCCGCTTCGTGCCCACATTGGCGCGGGACTTCAACACGACGCTGGATGCGCAGAAGGCGCGTGGCTATGAGGTCGAAAAGCTGGAGGGCGGCATCATCGCGCAGATCCGCAAGATGGCCCCGCTCGTCGTGCCGGTGACGATGAACGCCATCCTCAGCGGCGAGGACATCACCAATGCGATGGACCTGCGCTGCTTTGGCACAGAGCCGCGCACCTGGATCCACGAACTGACATACAAGCGCTGGGACTACGTATTGATCGGGGTCAGCATCCTTGTATTCGTCGCATCCTTGGTGGTGCGCTACGGCTTCCGGATAGGGACTTTCTGGGTGCCCGATTGGGCGCTGGCCTGGGGTATTGTCAGCTGACCCTCGTCGTCATCGGAGACCTTTGAGCTCTTCTTGTCGAGAAAGCTTCTTGTCCAGCAAGAAGAGCTCAAAGGTCTTCTCCGCTGTGCGCTCGCTGCGGCTCCAGCGTTGAAGCAACGTTCAGGTAGAAATCCCCATCCTCCAGGTCGACAAGTTCAAAGCTGATAATCCAGCGGGTGTACTTGGAGAAGCGCTTGTGTTTTCTGGCGATCAGCCTTTCGATAAACCTCTTCAACTCCGCGCGCGACTCTCCGGTGGTTGGCGGTAACCCTGTGCTGAGGGCCATCTCACTCATCTCCTGCCGCCCTTGTTCAGGGAGAAACGACATATTCCAGGCAATTATCGCCAACGTCAACAACATCTCGGTAGCTTCCCTTGTGTCAGCCGACTTGAGTTCCTTCGCTACGAAACGCGTCAGCACGTCGGACATTTTCACCTGCCCAGGAGGCTCGATGACGATGTCGCCCAGCCGCACATCAGGAAGACTCTGGCATACTTGTCTCTTGAGGCTTTCAAATCTCTTCTGCTTGCGCTCCATACGTTTCTTACGACGCGCCTTCTTGGCTGCTGATGATGTCACTGCGGCTCCTCAAGGGTGTGATGCGATTGCTTGTCGTTCAGCCCTCATTGTAGGTGGTTCCCCCGATGACGGCAACTCGGTCCGATGTTCGGGGATCATGTCGTCGCCGGATCAGGGGGCGCCATAAAATGGGTTTGTTTCGTAAAATAGGGGTACAGAGGGGCGGCTTACTCCCTGTCAGGCCTGGGCGGCCTGTGTGCCGGCGATCCCGAGGTGTTGAGTGCACGATCGCCTGGTGCCGCGGATGTGTTAAGGTGCTTTTCCGTGTTTAGATGTAGATCCTTTGTTCTATTATAGGGGCAAAGCGAGGGGATTTCAAGGGTGGAGGGCGGCCAAATTGCGCGGGAGTGGGGCAAGTCGCCAGGTTGGGAACTGCTGCTCCCCGGTTGGCCGTAATCAGATCCACCCACCGGGT
>JAGHDT010000127.1 GCA_021159805.1 Anaerolineae bacterium | reverse complement strand
GACTTAGTGTCGACTATCCGGCGGCTGGCGTGCTGCTGCCGGCGACAGTCGAGATCTACATCACGCTGGTCCTGGGGACGATGGCGGCGATGTTGATGGGGTTGCTGATATCGGCTATCGTTCCGAATGCCAATACTGTGATCTATCTGGTTTTCCTTGCGTTGATGTTCCAAATGATCTTCGGCGGCGTGTTGTTTGACCTACCGGGCCTCAGCCACGGCGCTTCCGGCTTCACGCTGACGCGCTGGTCGATGGAGGCGTTGGGTGCATCTACGAATGTGGAGAGGCTGAACCAACTCACGCGCACCCGTTTCCAACCCGACACGGTCACAGAGGAGTTTTCTACTGAGGTGGAGAAACCCAGCGAAGAATGGGAGCCGGTCACCGTGATCACGACGACGCAGGAGATCACAGTGCCGATTCAGCCGGGGGTCGTTCAGACCGTGCCGATCTCAGTCCCTCAGATTATCGAGAATGAGATGATCACCGTAACCGAGTTGGTGACGGAGTCGGTGACCGTTGTGCCAGAACCGATGGATATCACCAGCGAGATCACCTTCCGCATCGGCTACCGGCGCTCCCTCAGCCACCTGCTCGGTTCGTGGGCTATGCTCGGCTTCTTCGGCCTCTTGTTTGGCGCGACCACGGCTGTGGTCCTCAAGCGCAAGGATGTGATGTAGGTGCCTGTGATGGTGCCTGGATCGGGGGCGCGCTGGTGATGTGGCTGCAGTTGTCTCAGGCCGAGGTCCAGCAGGACCGTTCGCGCCCGATGACGACGGTGGCGCTGCACTCTTCCGTGGGGCGGCTTCAGGATCGTGATGGTCGCTCTGTCTGACTCCGGCTACCATTGGATCTTTCTGGGTTCGTGATTATCATATGTTCGTTGTACGGTGCTCCGTAGCACCGTCAACACGACACAAGAGACGCTGTTGACTGTCAAGCACTCAGGGGATCGAGCAAGAACACGACGTGTTCTCGGCCATAACCTGCTGGATGAGAGGCTAGCAATGCGACCCAAACACCTAAGGCGATCGCTCTGGCGGCTATGGCTATGTCTAGGAGGAGGCGTGCTTCTTATGGCGTGCCGATTGCCACTGCCTCCGATGGGCAGTTCCGATGCCGCCCTGACATCTCCGCTGGTGGACCAGTCTCCGTTGGCGACCACCTCACCCCTTGACACATCAGATGGTGGCGGTGCTGGGTCGGCCAGGCTGCAGCCATCGCCGTGGACATTGGTGTTGCTGGCCGGGGTCGGCGGTCTGCTCTTTGTTGTCACCGCTGCCGGCGTCTTCTTTCTCGTTCGTGGGATTCCCGGCAGGAAACAGGCCCACAGGGCGCAGCCGAAGCCGGTCTCTGCACCGGTGTTGGAGGGCCCCCTGCTTCCCGAGGGAACACTTCTGGACGAGGGCCGGTTCCTCATCCTGAGTGTGGCAGACTCTCTTGATGGGCTGACTACTTACGAAGTCAAACCAACTGTGGCGCTTGATATCTGCCCAACCTGCTTTCTCGCGCTAGGTGCTACCGTCGGGAGCTCCTGTCCCCGCTGTGGGCGCCTATTGCCCGAGCTGCGTCCGGAGCATCCCATCCTGTTGGCAAGTGAGATCCGGGATGACGAGAGCTTCGCCAGGGTTTCGCAACTGCTGATGCGTCAGCTGTCCCATCCCGCGGTTGTGACACCGATGAGTGCCTTTGTTGAGACGTCTTTTGGGCCGATCCGGTATTTCGTTGTCGTGCCGGACGTGCGGTGCCGGCAGGCCTCCCAACTCAAGACTACACAACGACTGGATGAGGTACTCACCTGGGGGATCTCGCTGGCTGAGGGGCTTGCCTATCTCCATGAGCACGCGGTTGTCTTGACTGAGGTCGTCCCGGAATCAGTACTGCTGGATGCGGACGCTGCACGTTGGCGCTGCTTCGGCCACATAGCGTTGTTTGGCGATGAGACCACTGGTGAGATCCGGTCACTCTCTTCGGACAATGTTCGGGGCTTGGCACGGATCTTGGTGAAGTTGGCGACCGGTCGGGACGGGATCAAGGCGGCGTTCACCTTGACTGAACCGGCGGCGCGGGTGCTGTCACAGGTGTTGAGATCGACCGGGGTACTGAAGTCGGCCGACTTCGCTGTTGCCCTGGTCCGCGCCAGAGAGCTTATCCACCAGCAGCAGCATGTCAGCTTCAGAATCGGCGCCCACAGTGATGTTGGTCGCTTGCGAAAGCTCAACGAGGATAGCCTTCTGTCCAGCGATCTGTCCCCAATGTTGACTGCGTTGTCGATGTCGGTCGGTGTCGTTGCTGTGGCCGACGGCGTGGGGGGACACTCGGCCGGGGATGTCGCCAGTCGTCTGACCGTGGAGGCGCTTTCTCGAGAGACCGACATCCTGCGGACAGAGGTGGCTGAGGGGCAGCCGTTGGATGCGAAGTCCTGGATCACGCGCGCAGCTAATGCTGCTAACCAGGCTGTATTTTCGGAGCGCGAGGCGATGCTCAGTGATATGGGATCAACATTGGTCATGGCGCTGCTGGTCGGCCGTTCGGCCACGGTGCTCAATGTTGGCGACAGTCGTGCCTATTGGCTCACGCCATCCGGCATGCGCCAAGTTACGACAGATCACTCCCTGGTGCAGCGTTTGATCGCGATTGGGCAGCTGACCCCTGAGGAAGCGCGCAACCATCCGCAGAAGAGTGTGATCTACCGAGTGATGGGGGATACTGTCAAGCTGGCGTACGATCTGTTTGAGGTGAGTCTGTCCCCGAGTGAGGCACTGCTGTTGTGCTCGGATGGATTGACTGATATGGTCGAAGATCGAGTGTTGTGGTATGTGTGGCATGAGGCATCCTCTCCCCAGGCGGCCTGTGAAGAGCTTGTCGATCTGGCCAATGAGGCCGGTGGCTACGACAATATCACGGTGGTGATCGCGCAACTTGAGGGGTAGCTTTGTTGATCGTGATCGCGACCCTGGCAATGTTGCATACCGGAGATCGGCTCACCTGGCTTGTTGTGCTGGCTGTCTGTGCTGTTGCTGGTGCACGTGCCGCACGGCCAGGGGGGGGATGGTTCGAAGCTCTATCCAACGAACGTGCTCCGTGACGCCGCCGGCTAGCGTGTCCAGTGACAACAGAAGATCAGATGCCTGATGGTGGTCGGGATAGGAGAGGATGATGACTCTGTGTCCGAACTGTGGTGCCCAACAGCCCGGAGATGCCAAGTTCTGCGAGGAGTGCGGCTCTCCCTTCCAGCCGGCGCCCTCCATTGTTACCTATGCCGGAAGCTCCTTGTCCGCTTCTGTGGCACATCCGCCGACCGTCCCCGCGCCGTTGTCGGGTGGTGAGGGCAATGAGCCATTGTTCTGCACTCGCTGCGGCACGCAATTGGAGTCTGATAGTGTGTTTTGCCACAACTGCGGGGCTGCTGTGGGCAGCGTAGTGCAGGCCGAGGTGCCGGTGGCGCGGACCCATTGGGGCCCACTTCCGACGCTGCGCGTGGTTGTGGGCCAGCATCAGGTGATGCTGCGGTTTCCCCAGGGCAAGAGTGAGCAGATCTGGGGACGTAAGGACCCGCGGGCCCACGTCAATCCGGATTTCGACCTAACACCCTACAATGGCGCAGCCCTTGGTGTATCGCGGCAGCACGCGCGTGTGTTCTATGAACGAGGCCAGCTTTTCATTGAAGACAAAGGCAGCACGAATCACACGCACGTCCAGGGCCGGCAACTCACACCGTCCACATCACAACCGCTGCGCAGTGGTGACGAGGTCAGGCTGGGCCGGCTGGTGCTGGTTGCGTATGTTGCGCGTCAGTCCTGACAAGACTCAGACGCTCTGAGGATACTCGCTACTCATTCACGGTGGAACTATGCCAATAGCAGACGACGTGCTTCAGAATCGGTATCGCATCATCGCGCAGTTGGGCAAGGGCGGTATGGGGGCTGTCTACCGCGCCTGGGATATGCGTCTAGGCATACCTGTGGCTCTGAAACAAATGGCGGCACAGCCGGAACTCGACGCTGATGTGCTGGCGGATCTGCGCGACCAGTTCCAGCAGGAGGCCGTGACACTTGCTCGACTGAGCCATCCCAATCTCGTTGGGGTGACGGACTACTTCCAGCAAGGGCGAAATGTCTATCTGGTGATGAAGTTCGTCGAAGGCGAGAGCCTCTCCGAGCGCATCAAGCGCCAGGGGGCGCTTCCGGAAAGCGATGTGCTGGCTTGGACCGCGCAATTGCTCGATGCCTTGGCCTACTGTCACAGCCACGGCGTAATCCATCGCGATATTAAGCCGCAGAACATTATCATCAGTCCTCGTGAGGCGGCTGTGCTGGTCGACTTCGGGCTGGTGAAGCTCTGGGATCCCGGAGACCCGCGCACCAGGAGTGCCGTCCGAGGAGTGGGGACACCGGAGTACGCGCCGCCGGAGCAGTATGAACTCACGGCCGG
>JAGHDT010000558.1 GCA_021159805.1 Anaerolineae bacterium | reverse complement strand
GGTGGCCCCCAAGACCCGGGGGACGAAAGGGGCCCGCCCCCCCGGTGCCCCCGCGCCAGCGGGGGCACACCGCCACGTAGCTCTTCCCTAAGCTCGGTGGCAGAGATATCAGGAGGGGTGATGTTCGACAGGACGATCACATCCGCCCCCATAGCAACAAAGGCCTGCAAAAACCCATTGTTGGGCAAATAGCCGGGACGAGGACAGATCGCCAGCGTTGCCAAGGCCAAGATCTTGCCTGGCCGGTACCAGTGCCCAAACTGGGGATCGGGTCCAGAGACCAGTTCGCTGCTGATCAGGAAGATCAAACCGGCGTCCGGCGGGGAGCCGGCCCTGAGGGCAGTCAGCGTCTCAGCTGTGTAATTCGGCCTGTCGTTATCACGGGCGAGTTCCGCCTCGATGGAACTCACGAGCACTTTCACCGAATCGCGCTGCAGCCGGGCCGCGACCTCCTGGGCCGCCAGCCGGCACATCTCGTAGCGATGAGGATAGGTCTCGGGAAGACGCCCCTTGCGAGCCCCCACCGGATTGCGACGGTAGACGGGCACTAGCAGCACCTCGGCCAAGTTATAGCCGCGCTCGATCAAACGACCGGCGGACCGGGCCACCATCTCGATGTGACCGGCGTGAACCGGATCAGCCGATAGACCAAAGACCAAACGGTAACGAGGCTTCAGCGCAGGACGTGTCATGATAGCCGGTCAACCTGAGCCTGGTGGCCTGTCTTGGACTCGGCCAGAGTCTCCCGGACCTTGGCCGCCATCGCTCGTGCCCGCGCAGGCGCATCCCCGATATGCCCACGGACATCAAAGAGCGCCAGGATCTTGTCTTCAGGGAGATACTCCTTGACTCGCTCATCCTGGCTGAGAAGCTGCGGCAAGGGATTTGCAGACACGCCGGCCTGAACCGCCTGCCACGCCTGCATCGAGCGAGCGCGGATAAGCTCGTGCATCTCCTGCCGGTTGGCGCCAGCCCCTACCAAGGCCATAAGCAGACGCTCGGTCGCCGCGAAATCACCGTAGGCGGCCAGCGTCCGCCCAATCGCACCATCGTAGATCCGCAGATCTCCAATCACAATCTGGGCCGTTCGCAGAATCTCATCCGTCGCCAGGAAGGCGGAGGGCAGTACCTCGCGCCGGTTGCCCGAGTCATCCAGGGTCCGCTCAAGCAGCGAGTGGGCGGCATTATCCCACGCCACACGCGGCAACGTGGCCACGAACCGGGCCAGCGAGTTGATATTCTCAGAGCGGATCGGGTTGCGCTTGAAAGGCATCGCCGACGACCCCACCTGGTGCTCGCCGAACGGCTCGCTCCACTCGCCGAAAGCGGGCGACTGCAGGATCCGCAGATCGAAGGCAAACTTGTAGAGAGACCCAGCCAGTCCTGCTAGCGCGTTCAGCACCAACCAGTCCTGCTTGCGCGGGTAGGTCTGCGTTGTCACCGGGAAAGGCGTCAGATCCAGCTCTTCCATCACGCGGGTCTCCAGCGCGGCGGGCGTCATACCGGTCCCCTCCAGCAAAGCCGCGTAGGAGGCCGACGTACCGACCGCCCCCTTGATACCCTTGCCGCGCAGGTTCCAGCGCACGCGCAGCAACTCCTCGTAGTCCGCAAGAAGGTCCTGAGCATACTGAGAGAGCCGGTATCCCACGGTCGTCGGCTCTGCCGGTTGGATATGAGTGAATGCCATGCAGACCTGGTCGGCCCGCGCGACGATCTTGTCCGCCAGGGTTTCAAGGAGTGACGCCAGAGCAGCGATCACCAGATCGAGGCCCTCGCGGATGCGCAGGACCTCCACATTGTCGGAGATATCCATGCTTGTGGCCCCGAGATGGATGATGCCCCCACCCACCGAACACTGCTCGGCATAGGTACGCACCTCGGCCATCAGGTCGTGATGGATCTCGGCATCGATCTCCGAGGCGCGCACAATATCCACATCGTCCTGATGCGCGCGTAGATCGGCCAGCTGAGCGCCGGTCACCAGACCCGCTTCGCACTGTGCCGTCGCCAACGCGACCCACACCCGCCGGAGCAACCGGCGTTTGTGCTGCTCAGACCATACCTGCTGCATCGGCTCGCTGCCATAGCGCCAGGTGAACGGCGAGAGATACGTATCGTGAGAGAATGTGAGTTTCGCCATGTCGATCCTTTGCCCTACATCACGATGATCTGGTCGCGCTCCGGGCCTACGGAGATGAAGCGCACAGGAACGCCCGCCAGTTCGGCAATGCGGCTGATATACGCCTGAGCCTTCTCCGGAAGCTCATCCCAACAGCGGACCTTGCTCGTGTCGGAGAGCCAACCAGGCCACTTCTCGTAGATCGGCTCAACCTGCTCTTGCACCGCGGTATCGGGTACGTGATCCAGGATTTCATCGCCAAGCCGGTAACTAACACAGATCTTGAGAGATTCGAAGTGGTCAAGAATGTCCAGCTTGGTCACAGCGATGCCGGTGAATCCATTGATCCAGCCGGCATAGGCGATGGCAACCCATCGAACCAACCACAACGGCGCGGGCGCCCGGTCGTGGCACCGAATTCCTCTCCAATCGTGCGCAGCTTCTCCCCGACCTCATCCGTCAACTCCGTTGGGAAGGGCCCTCCCCCCACCGAGGTCGAGTAGACCTTGACGATCCCCAACACGTCATCAATAGCGCTCGGCGGTAGGCCGGCCCCAACGCACGCACCGCCGGCAGTCGGCGACGAGGACGTCGTATAAGGGTAGATGCCCCAATCCAGGTCGCGCATCACACCCAACTGCCCCTCCAACACAACCTGCTTGCCGGAGCGCACGGCATCCCGCACTATGGGCAGCGCATCGATGATCCGGTCCCCCAGCTTCTCCCGCCATCCGGCACACAGCACCATTAGCTCGCCAACGGTCACCTCAGGGAGCCCGAAGAAGGCCAAATCGCGGTTCTTGCGCGGCACCAGCATCTCCAGCCGTGTCCGTAAACGCTCGGGGTCAAGAATGTCGCCCACGCGGATACCCTGGCGCGCCGCCTTGTCACTGTAGGTTGGCCCGATGCCCCGTTTCGTCGTCCCAACTTTCCACCCCTTCTTGCGGGACGCCTCTTCTGCGCCATCCAACATGCGGTGCATAGGCAGGATAACATGAGCGCGACGGCTGATAAAGAGATTGCTGGCATCAACCCCCGCCGCCGCGAGCATCTCCAGCTCGCCAGACAGCGTATCGAAATTCACAACGGCCCCGGCCCCAATCAGACAGAGCGTCTCCGGATTGAAGATACCTGACGGCACCAGATGCAGTGCAAACTTGCCGTAGTCATTCACCACAGTATGCCCCGCGTTGTCACCGCCTTGATAGCGGATCACCAAGTCCGCACGTTGACCCAGATAGTCAACGATACGTCCCTTGCCCTCATCCCCCCACTGTGCACCAACAACTGCTGTAACTGGCATTAAGAACCTCCTTCTGCCGAGAATCCAACGTCACCGCGATCGTGACGCCCATATAACCAGGTCGGACACACCACAATACGCGCTTGAGATGCGATTCACCCCAAACGTCACGGTACTTGCCCCTCATTATATCCGATGACTCGCTTTCTACGAACGCCCGC
>JAGHDT010000066.1 GCA_021159805.1 Anaerolineae bacterium | reverse complement strand
GTGCCGATGCACATGACGTCTACTTCGAAAACAGACCGCGCGCGCTGGGAAGCACGTCACCCTCCCCTGAAACGGGGATTTCATCTCCCATACTCCGCGGACTTCGCCCCCTGAACCGGGGACTTCGCCTCCGCAGCCGGAGGTGGGAGAGGGAACCGGAGGCCCTACTTCGGATATGACGTTCTCCAGTCTGCTCTGCGGGCCCAAAGGCTTTCACCAAGCTTTGGGCCCTTCTTCGCGTCGTACTTTCATGCTTGCGTGGTGTGCGCTAGCGAACTTGGGCTCTGTTCCTATGCCGCCGGCCCCGGCAACCCAGTCTGATCAGTGTGGGTCAAACACCTCGCGGTGCAGGCGAGGATGCACGCGGGACACGTTCAGAGGTCTGGCGAATTGGCGAGACTGGCCTCCGCGCACTCTCCCCCTACCACGCGCTCACGCGAGCCAGGATCGGGTTCCGGTGCATCAGCAGCTGCGACTCGATGATACGCCGCATCGCCGCAGCCCGTTCCGGCTGCGCCTCGACCAGATTGCGCATCTCGCCAGGGTCCTCACGGTGATCGTAGAGCTCGGTGTAGCCGGTATGCGGATAGACGGTAAAGCGATAGGCCTCATCGTACACCGTATAGTTCACGCTCTCCGGCTCGCCGCCCGAGCAGTAGGACAACGAACCCGCACGGTTCGCCGCCACGTGATCCTCACCGTCACGCACAACACGCGCAATGTCGACCCCGTGCACCCACGTGGGCCCCGGCACGCCGGCCATCGCCGCCAGGGTCGGCAGGACATCGACGTTGCTCATCGGCGTATCCACCCGTGCCGGCAGCCCCGCACCGGGCGCGCGTATGATAAACGGCAGATGAAGCAGTGAGTCCGAGGCATTGATGCTCTTGCGCAAGCGGGCGTGATCGCAGAGGAAATCGCCGTGATCGCTGGTGAAGACGATGATCGTGTCTTCCCAGACACCCGCGCGCTTCAAACCGTCGATGATACGCCCCACCGCTTGATCGATCTGATAAACCATCGCGTAGGTATAGCGCTTCACGATACGCCGCTCCTCAGCGGTCAGCGTCGACACGTCGGTGCCGGCATTCGCCAGCGGCGTAGCCGCTGCGGCCTCGCCATCGGAATCAAAGGCTGTCTGAACGTCGATACCCTCAAACTCCCGGACCACGTCATAGGACGGCGTGAAAGGGTGATGCGGGTCGGGGAAACCGACAAACGCGAAGAACGGACGCTCGCCTGACCTGGCGTCCAGGTAAGCCGAGAAGCGGCCAGCCAGCCACGTCGTATTATGCAACTCTGCGGGAATTGCCGAGGGATAGAGATCATTGAGCTGCGGCACGGGGCGCTCTGCCTCCCTGGCATTGCGGCCCACGGCCTCGTAGACCTCAGGGTGCATCTGCTGAAACCAGAGGGCATAGTGACCAAGATGACAGGGTTGCTCACCGTGGCCCTGCGTCATTTCAACATGCCGGAACCCGTAGTAGGGACCGTGCCAATCGTCGAATCGCCCATCCTGCCAACACGCCCACGTCTCGGGAAAGCCGTACTCGACCGGAGCCAGGTTCGGTGTCAGATGGAGTTTGCCGAAGGCTGCGGTGTCATAGCCCGCCCTGGCGAAGATGTCTGCCGCCGTCGGGGGCTCTGGGCACACCCGCTCGCCGATCGACCGCTGGTTTACATGTGAATACTCACGCCGGTTCAGGGGAATGCCATTGGTCCAGACATTGTGCCCCGGCGGGTAGAGTCCAGTGAAGAGGCTGGCACGCGACGGCATGCAGATCGTGTTGCTGCTGATGTGGCGCGTGAACAGCGTTCCCTCCGAAGCCAATCGATCCAGATTCGGCGTGCGGACATAGGGATTGCCCGTACAACCGAGGCTGTCATAGCGCAGCTGGTCGGCGTGAATGATCAGAATGTTGGGTTGGTTCGGCATCGTGTCAATCCTTTCTTGGGTGCTGCGCTGGGAGAATGAGAGAATGGAAGAATCAGCGAATGGCGGCATGTCCGAGTCGCTGCCCCTTATCCCTTGGTGCCTGGTCCCCCTCCCCCTCGAAATATCACACCGCGCTGCGGTCGCTCATCGACCTCCAGCCGGAAGACATCGGGACGGGCATAGTGGCCGTCGGTGTCCATCGCCAGGTGGCCCTCGGTGACCAGCGCGAGATCAAGTTCGGCGGTCAGTATGCCTGCGGCATCAAAGAGAGGGCCGGCGACATGGCCGGTGTCAGGCGCGATAACGGCACTGCCACCGATATGGATGACCGTGCCGGGTTCACCGGGCAACCTCTCCAGTGGCGCCGAAGCCGGACTCCCGGGCACGCCCAGGGACACAAAGCCCTCCAGCACATCGCTGAAGCGCAGGAAGGTGCCGACGGCCAGCACAAAGCATTGGCCCTCAAAGGCATAGTGGCGGCTCGCGAGTTGATGCAGATCCTTCACCGCCGGCCATTTAGCCACGTGGATCACCTACCCCGCAGCGTGCATCGCAGCCCGCGCCAGGGGCATCCAGTGCTCCCAGCAGATGAGGCCGCCAAGCGAGCCGTAGGGCGTGTCCTGCACCGCAAGGCTGCTGCCGTCGCCCTGCCCCCAGATCAGGCGCTCGGTGTACGTGGGCATAAGCTTGCGGTGCACCTGGACCGTCTCGCCATCCGGCGCCAGGAAGAACATCGTGTTGTATAGCGTACCCCCCAGCCGCTCGTCGGCGCCCATCACGACGGTGGCGCCCGCACGACCAGCCGCCCGCTTCAGCGATGCCAACGCGCCTCCGGCCAGGGTCACGGCATTCTCCACCAACAGCCGGTACGGGCGCATCTGAGATGCGCCCTCCGGTGCGAGCTCCTCCGCTCCCCTGCTTCCCCCGCCCCCTGGCTCCCGGCATCCGCAATCAGGTCGACGGCCTTGGCTACGCTGGCGTTGAGATTGAGATAGACCGGCGGGTGCTGCACAACGGCGACTTTCATTGTGCCTCCTAGGCCACGGCGACCCGGGGCATCCAGACAGGCTCCTTGCCCATCTCCGCCTGCAACAGCGCCATCACAAGCTGGGCCTTAAGCTCCACGTGCGCGGGGCTGTCCCAGAGGTTGTTGACCTCGCCCGGGTCCTCCTGAAGATCGAAGAGCTCGCCGTAGTCGTGACCATAGTAGACGGTGAGCTTGTACCGTTCGTTCAAGTACGTCTTGAGATGAAGCGTCGTGGGCTGGTGGCGGTTCTCCACGACAATGTGATCGCGCACAGCGGGCTCCTCCCCAAACCAGACCGGGGACTGATCCAGGC
>JAGHDT010000490.1 GCA_021159805.1 Anaerolineae bacterium | reverse complement strand
TGCTATTTGTGATTTGCCTATTTGGGCTTGCCCCCTATCCGCCGCTATCCGCTTTCTGCTGCTCCTGCTCCTTCACCAACCGCAGCATCTCGAAATGATCGTGAATGTTCCCCGCCAACACCTCCGAGATGCCGGCCACCTCTGCCAATTGCTCCTCCGTGGCGCTCTGGATGTTGTGCAACGACCCGAGGTGCTTGAGCAGTGCTTTGCGCCTGACCGGCCCAATGCCGGGAATCTCATCGATCTGCGAGGCCAGCCCCGCCTTACGGCGACGCTGCCGGTGGTAGGTGATGGCGAAGCGGTGCGCCTCATCGCGGATGCGGCGCAGCAGCAGGATCGCGGGCGCCGATGGTTCGAAACGTATGGGGATCCGCCGGTCCGGCTTGAAGATCTCCTCGTACCGCTTGGCCAGCCCCACAACCGGTACCTGATCCTGGAGGCCGAAATGCTCCAGCACCTCCACGGCCATCCCCAGTTGGCCCTTGCCACCATCGACGATCAAGAGGTCGGGCAGCTTGGCCCACGCCTGGCTGCCGCGGGTGCCGCGCAGCTCTCCCTCCGAGATTCGGCGCCACCGGTCGAAGCGGCGCATCAGCACCTCGCGCATGCTGGCGAAGTCATCCTGCCCCACAACGGTACGGATCTTGAAACGCCGGTAGTGGCTCTTCTTGGCCACACCATGTTCGAAGACCACCATACTCCCCACGACCTCCACCCCCTGGGTGGTGGAGATATCGTAGCACTCCATCCGCACCGGCGTCCGGTCCAGTGCCAGGCCCTCCTGCAATTCAGACAGTGCCTTCTCACTGCGATGTTTGTCCATCGCCCACTGCGCCTTCAGCAGCCGCAGAGTCTCGGTGGCATTGATTGAAGCCAGGTTGAGTAGCTCCAAACCGGGGCCCTCGCGCGGGACGGTGAGATAGACCACATCCCCCCGCCTGGTGCGCAGCCATTTCTCCAGGACCGCCGCCTCCGCGATCCGCGACGGCAGCAATATCTCGGGCGGAACCATCGCGGCATCCGTGTAGAATTGCTGCAGAAAGGCCGTCACGATCTCCTCTTCGGTATCGTCGCCGCCACCCTCCATCACAAAGTGCTCGCGGCCCAGCAGCTTGCCGTTGCGGACAAAGAAGACCTCGAGACAGGCATTGCCGTTGTCGGAAGCGATAGCGATCACATCCTGGTTGGTCGCCGCCGTCGTGATGATCCGCTGGTGCTCCATCACGTGTTCCAGCGCCTGGAACCGGTCGCGAAGCTGGGCGGCGCGCTCGAACTGCAGCGAAGTCGCAGCCTCCTGGATCTCCCGTCGCATATCCTCCATCACGCCTTCGCTCTCACCGCCCATGAAGCGAATCAGCTGCTCGATGACGACATTATATTGCGCTTTGTCAACCGCACCGATACAGGGCGCCGTGCAGAGTTTCAGGTCGTGATAGAGGCAGGCCCGACGATCCTTGCCGGTGATATCGCGGTCGCACGTCCGGTAGGGGAACATACGTCGGAGCAGATCGAGCGTCTCGCGCAGGGCACTGGTGGAGGTATAGGGACCGAAGTAGCGGCCGCCATCACGCTGCATTCGCCGTGTGATCAGGACTCTGGGAAAATCCTCATTTGAGACCTTCAGATAGGGGTAATGCTTATCATCCTTGAGACGCACATTGTAGCGTGGACGATGCTTCTTGATCAGGTTCGCCTCAAGAATCAGCGCATCGACCTCCGAATCGGTGATGATCCACTCGATATCACGAATCTCACCGACGAGCCGGCGGGTCTTGGGATGTTCCTGCGCCGAGGCGTGGAAATAGGAGCGCACCCGGTTGGCGAGGTTGATCGCCTTGCCCACATAGATAATCCGCCCCTTGGCGTTGTGCATCAGGTAGACGCCGGGCACCTTGGGCAGTGTCTCTAGCTTCTGGCTAAGCGCTTCGTTCAGGTCGATCACAGCCCGATTATACACAACAAGCCCCCCGGGGTCTACAATCTCCGGGGGGCTTTGACTGTTGATTGATAAGCTGAAGTTAGCGCAGTGTAGGCAGACTCAGCCCGCCCAGCCACATAGTGTCAAAGTCCTGCATCACATCTTGGAGCGGGCCACCTAAGGCAGCCAGCACGATGATGCAGCAGCAACACAACAAGAGCAGCACAGCCGCTACGATCACCACGATCAACACCGTGTTGTTCTTCTTCTTGGGCGGTTCGCCGACTACTGTGCCGACAGCACTCACGGGCGCCGCCGTGACCGGAGTCGGCGTCACCGGTGCAGGCGTCACAACTCCGGGCTCCTCAGCAGCATCGAAGGGGCTGGGGATCACTTCCACCGGTTCGCCCACAGGCTCAGCAGGTACGGACGGAGTGATGACGACCGTCGCCGGCTCGACTTCAGCCGATTCTACAAGAATCGGCGGCGGCGTGACAACATCATCCTGAGGCACCGGCGGAGGCGTAACCTCGGCCTCCGGCTCTTCCTCTGGGTCCAAACGACGCGTGCTATCGATCGTGTCTTCGTTCATGGTACTTTCCTCCATTCAAGCTTATCGTCCTCGTCCGAGGCCTTTTTCAGGGCCGGCGGACACGGCTCCTACATCCCCCCTCGCTATGGGCGGGGCCTCATCACAGAAGAAGCAAACTGAGACCCAGATCAACCCCCTGATCGCTCAGGAACTCCAGTATTGGATCGCCCAGGAACCAGCCGGCAACCAGCGTCAGACAACAGCAGAGCACCAACACGACCAAAACAACGAGAACGATCTTGAGTGTGTTGTTCTTCTTGGGAGGCTCGCTTGGAGATTGAGTTCCATATCCCGATTGCGAGTCGTAAAACGAATCTTGAGTCATGATGCCCCCTTTGTGGATCCTGATCCGGATAAACGTGTACGCAAGCCTTCAGCCCACCCCTACGCAGCGACATTCGCCCGTTCTTGCCGCCGGCGGCGGCGCCAACGCACCACCAGGCGGATCGTCAGTGCCAACAAGATCACCCATACGATCACCAGATAGGGGAAGATCACCGAGACAAATGAGGTCACGGCTGAGACCACATCTTCCACCGTGCTCACAATCGGATTCGCCATCCCCGCTGTTGCCGCAGTCACCGCCGGGCGCGCCCCTGCTTTGACGACGTGGACAGTGCCCGCCAGGATCACGCCGCATCCAAAGGCCAGAACCGGATGCATATTGATCGAAGATTGCGTCGTTGCCGCAAAAAGAATCGCACCGGCCGCCGGGCGAACCAGTGTCTGGACAACATCATTGACCGTATCCACCGCCGGGATCTTATCCGCGATCTCCTCAATCACCAGCAACACAGCCAACAAGGCGATGATCCACCAGCTTGTCAGCGCGCTCCAGGGTTCCTGAAGTTCGATGAGATGCGTGAACCTCGCCAACACAGCCACGGTGAGCATCGGGATATAGGCGTTCAATCCCGCCGCCGTGGACAGACCGAATGCCGACGCAAGGTCCAGCAGGCCCCCCACCATCTCTTGCTCCTTTCCTCTCCCACATTATATGCAATCCGACCCATTTAAGCAAACGGGTAAAGGGGTCCGTTCCAGAATGGGATCAAGTGCTCAGTAAGAACCCGTTGCGCACCTGTCATTCTCTGCGGACCGCGGGCGTCTCGCCCGCTCTGAAGCTCAGAGCCCGCGTGCGCAGCCGCACGTGTGCGCAGATGTAGCTAGGATGGCCACGATCCACGGACACCGTCTTCCCACTTCATACTATGCTACCACGCTCCATCCGGAAGCACACCGATGTCGCGTGTCACGTACTTCTTCTACGTAGCCATCCGGCAGGAGTTGCGTGAGCCGGCCTACCAGACGATGGGCGACCGTCCGTGCGCAACCAGATAGGCATTTGTACGCGAGAAATGGCGGCAGCCAAAGAAGCCGCGATAGGCGGAGAGGGGCGAGGGATGCGGCGCCTCCAGGACCAGGTGGTGAGATTCGTCGATGGCCTGCCGCTTGGACTGCGCGTACCGTCCCCACAGCAGGAAGACCAGGTAATCACGCCTCGCACTGAGTTGCGCGATGATATCGTCCGTCAGCGTAAGCCATCCGAGGTCACGATGCGACCCGGCGGCCCCGGCCTCAACCGTCAATCCGGCGTTGAGCAACAGCACCCCCTGGCGCGCCCAGTCGCTCAAGTCCGTCGAGCGCTCTGGTGGAGCCCCGCAGTGGATATCATCCGCGATCTCCTTGAAAATGTTGCGCAACGAAGGCGGTGCTTTGACCAGTTCCGGTACAGAGAATGCCAGGCCATTCGCTTGTCCGGGACCGTGGTAGGGATCCTGTCCCACAATGACCACCTTCACATCATCAAAAGCTACCGCCTCTAGAGCGAAGAGGACCCGCTCCGACGGAGGATAGATCACGCGCTCAGCACGCAGCGCCTCGGTCTTCTCCAGCAGCGATCGGTGGTATCCCTCGCGCATCAGAGGCACGGAGGATTCCCACGTCATAAGGTTCGATGAAGCCATAGCGTTATCTCCTGTCCTCACATCCGGTAGCGAGCCTATCATAGCACGGACCCCGGCATCCGCACCCATGGAGCGTACCTATCGATTCAGGACAGAGAACCAGATCAGTATCTGCGCAGCCAGCGATACTGGCTGCAGTTCTGGGCCCACGTACGTACCTCACAGACCCGAATGGACAGAAACCGCCAAGACGCGTTCCGCAACCCCGCCCGTTGACCCGGAGACGACGTGAAGTACAATGGCTGCACCTGATTTTATCTCTATCGATAGAAGGAGTGTGGTGTGATCAAGCTTGCAGATAGGGGCAACAGAATCTCCCCATCCATGACTTTCGCCATCGCAAGCAAAGCCAAAGCTATGAAAGCTCAAGGCGTTGACGTGTGCGACTTCAGCGTGGGTGAACCGGATTTCAACACGCCGGAGCTGATGCGCGAAGCTGCCAAAGCAGCCCTGGACGCAGGGAAAACCAAATATACCCCTACAGCCGGCCTCCCCGAGCTGCGGTCCGCGATTGCAGAGAAGTTGAGGCGTGACAACGGCTTGACCTATGACCCCGAGCAGGTAATGGTCACAGTGGGCGGAAAACAGGCCCTCTTCAACACGCTGATGGTCTTGCTCAATCCCGGCGATGAAGCTATCGTCCCCACCCCTGCCTGGGTCACCTATCCGGAGATCGTCAAGCTGACCGGCGCGAAGGCCGTCTTCGTGACCACCGACGAGGCACTCGGCTTCAAGTTAAGCGCCCAGCAGTTGGCCGACGCCGTGACACCGAGGACACGCGCGCTTATCTTGAACTCACCGTGCAATCCGACAGGTGCCGTCTATACAGCTCAGGAGATAAAGGCGCTGGCCGAGGTGGTCGTTGAGCAACAAATCGTCGTCATCTCCGATGAGATCTACGAGAAGCTGATCTACGATGGCCTGGAACATCTGAGCATCGGCAGCCTCGACGACGAGATTCGCAAGCTAACGGTGACCTGCAGTGGGTTCAGCAAAGCCTTCGCGGCGACCGGGTGGCGCCTTGGCTTCGCCGCCGGGCCCACCACCGTGATCAAGGCAGCCACAGCGCTGCAGTCTCACAGTACCTCGGGGGCCACTACATTTGCACAGTACGGTGCACTGGCGGCTCTGCAGGCCGCATCCCTGAAAAAGACTGTCGAGGAGATGCGCACAACCTTCCAGGCACGGCGTGACCTCATCGTCTCGGAGCTAGAGCAGATCTCCGGTCTTACCTGCAAGATGCCGCGCGGCGCCTTCTATGCTTTCCCCAACATCAGTCAAACGGGACTGGATTCCATGACGTTCTGCGAGCAGCTTCTGGATACAGAACAGGTCGCCACAGTACCCGGCGTGGCCTTCGGCGCCGACAGCAACATCCGCATCTCCTATGCCGCCGATACCGCCACGCTTCGCGAGGGATTGGCGCGACTACACCGCTTTGTGGCCTCATTGGGTTAGACCAAAAACCGACACTGTGTGTACATCAAAGCTGCGGCGCTCTGGATGGAGCGCCGCAGCGACGTCACTTGTAGGCCTGAGGACCGATGGCGATCGCTAGAAGATCCACGACAGCAGCGAGAAGACCACCTGCTGCAAGAGTCTCAAGAGGAAAAACGCGATCACCGGCGAGATGTCAACACCGGGCAGGGGCGGCAAAACCGAGCGAATCGGTCCCAGCACCGGCTCGGTGATCTTCCACAGGAACCGCGTGACAGGGGCCGAATAGGGGACACGGATCCACGAGAAGAGCACCCGCACAAAGAGCGCCAGCCCGTAGAGATCAAAGACAACACTGAGTAGGTAGCTGAGGATGCTCCCGAGACTGTTCAGGGGCTGAACGAACCAAACCGGGATCAGCATCACCAAACGCAGCACCCAGACGATGAGCGAGCGCCCGGCCCACAGCGCCAACAACGCTGCCGCCGAACTCATCAAGTCGGATCGCGAAACGCCAAAACTGCGGCGGGAGGACCCATAGGAGGGGATCCCGAACCAACGGTTGGTCATCTTCAGAATCGGATCCGTGATCGCCACGACGGTCCTCAACACAGGATGATCCCGACGCATCCTGAAGATCGGCAGCAGCATCCGGAGGACCAATGTCAGGCCTATCATCCCCAGCAACACATTCACCACTTGCATCAACAGACCAATCAAGACTGTCATGGCTCTCCTACGCTAGTTCCGATCGAAGCATGGTACGCGATCCAAAGATGGCGCGACCTACCCGCACCAGAGTCGCCCCTTCCTCAACGGCTACCTGATAGTCAGCCGTCATCCCCATCGACAGATGGGAGAATGCCAGATGCGAGAACTGCTCCCTGAGCAGATCCCGCAGTCCCCGCAATGAGGCAAAAACCGGGCGCACATCCTCCGGGTCCTCGGCGATCGGGGCCATCGTCATCAGGCCGGAGACCTTTAGCCCCGGCAGATCAATCACTTTGCCAATCTCATCGAGCAGCGCGGCGCGCAGGGCTGCATCGTGCTCCCATCCCGCAGCCCCATAGCCGAACTTGCTCGCCTCCCCTGAGACATTGCACTCCAGCAGGACCGGGATCTCACAGCCTGCGCTGACGGCGCAGGCGCTCAGCTTCTGAGCGATCCTCAGCCGGTCCAGAGAGTGCACCACGTCGAAGAGCGAGGCCACCAGGCCGGCCTTGCGGCTCTGGATATGGCCGATCATATGCCACACCGGTCGCTCGCCAGTACGCCAGGTGTCCTGAAGTGCAGCTTCACCACCTGGCACGGCTCCGTCTGTAACGCTTCCGGCGGTTCCGGGAGTCGCCGCAGTCCCACCGGTGATCAACTGCATAACCTGGGGAATCTTGATCTGGCCCTCTTCAGGCCGATTCTCACCGAAGTGCCGTTGCCCGGCCTCCCAAGCCGCCAGAACCGCCTCCGCCGGGAATGTCTTGCTGACAGCCACCAGGCACACATCATCCGGTGATCGCCCGACGCCCAACGCGGCCTCGGCGATCCGACCCCGGACCTCCTGCAGATTTGCGGCTATCTCTGTCGCTCGCGTCATCGTGCCTCTACCACCGAACCCGTGCATCGTGCCCGCTGCTCGGCCAGCGCGACGGAGGCTGGATGTCGCGCCGACGGAAAACCGGCAGCAGGGCCATCCCGACCACAAAACCGCCGATGTGCGCCCACCACGCCACGCCCCCGGTCTGCACAACGACATTCAGAGACGCCAGGCCATTGAGCAACTGGATCACAAACCAGCCCCCCAGCACGACGATCGCCGGCAACCAGACGATACGTATGAAGAGAAAGAGCGGCACCAAGGTGCTGACCCGGGCGCGTGGGAAGAGCAATAGATAGGCACCCAGCACACCGGCAATAGCCCCACTCGCGCCAATCATCGGGATCGTCGAACGCGGTGCAGCGATGATCTGAAGTGATCCCGCCACCAACCCACAGAGCGTGTAGAAGATGAAAAAGCGCCCTCGCCCCATGCGATCCTCGACATTGTCCCCGAAGACCCACAGGTACCACATATTCCCGATCAGATGCGCCCATCCTCCGTGGAGATACATCGAGGAGAAGAGGGTCAGCAGAACCAACGGATTCTGCCACTGGGTGGTAATGCGCGCCGGCACAATGCCGAAGAGCTCCGCAATCGAAGTCGCAGCAGGCCCGGCAAGCACCTGAAAGAGGAAGACCACTGCATTGACAACGACAATGCTGACCGTCACCAGAGGGAACCGTCGAGAAGGTACATCGTCACGTAGTGGAAACATTGGTCTTTCCTACACGTCCGCTTGGTAACCACAAACTGACATCAGTGTATCACAGTTGAGTTAGAAATGTACATGCAGAAGGCCGCCTGCGCGTGCAGGCGGCCGCCATCATTCAGCAAGATGGTCAGCTTCAGCTGCGTACGCTTACTCGGCCTTAAGGATAATTCGAGCGTCAACAATACAGACGCCGTCGCCCTCGTCATAGACGATCACCGGGTTAGCATCAGTCTCCAGAATCTCGTCACCCAGGTCATCGATCATCTGAGAGTAACGGCTTAGGACCTCGGCCAACGCCTTGCGATCCTTGGGGGTCTCACCACGGGCCCCCTCCAGAATCGGAGCACCGTTGATATCAGATAACATCTTCAGGCTCTGCTCCGGCGAGACCGGCGCCACACGGAAGGTGACGTCCTTGAGGATCTCCACAAAGATGCCGCCCAGGCCGAACATAACCGTCGGCCCGAAGGTCGCGTCGTTGACCGATCCGAGGATAACCTCGGTGCCCCACGGCGCCATTTCCTGAACGGCAATACCGTGAATATCGGCATCCGGCTTGTAGGCCTTGGCATTGGCGAGGATCTCACGGAAATACTTCCGCACAGCTTCCTCACCCTCAACGTTAACCTTCACGCCGCCGGCATCGGACTTGTGGAGAATATCGGGCGAGACGATCTTCAGGACGACAGGGCCATTGGCAGCCACGGCCTTGGCTACAGCCTCATCCTCGGTCGTGGCCAGGCGCGTGTGCGCCACCGGCAGCCTGTAGGCCTCGAAGATGGCCTTCGACTCGATCTCGGTCATAGCGCGGTCACCCTCGGAGCGTACCTTGGTGATCACAGCGCGGGCCGCGGCCTCGTCCACATCCTGATAGCGCACGAATGACTGTGCCGCGTTCTGGTTACGGGCGTACTCGCGCAGGGCAGCGATCGCGTTGACGGCGGTGTCGGGCTCGTTGTAGGCGGGGATACCGTTCTCGACCAGCCAACGCATCGCGGCCTCGGAGCGCTCGCCACCCACGAAGGAGACGGCAATGGGCTTGTCCGTCACGCCGGAACCATCCACAGCCGCCTTGATACCCTCAGCAATATCCTGAGGGTCGGTCATCGCGGTCTCGCAGTAAAGCACCACCAGCCCGTCGACCCAATCGTGCGCAAAGGAATACTGGACCGAGACCTGGTACCAATCGCGGCCAGCCATACCGGTGAGGTCCACCGGGTTCCTGGCGGAGCCGAACTCGGGCATGTACTTCCTCAATTCCGTCTGGACATCCTCGGGCGCAAAGCGCAGCGGAATGCCGTAGCGCTCGGCGGAGTCGGTCGCCAGCACACCCACGCCACCACCGTTGGTGACGATCAGCAGGCTATCGCCCTGCATCGGGGGCTGGAGGGACATCGCCAGGGTGCGATCAAATAGGTTGTTCAGGTCGCTGGCGCGGACAACGCCGGCCTGCTCAAATGCGGCATCGTAAACCTTGCCCGAGCCGGCCAGTGAGCCGGTGTGGGACGCTGCCGCTGCGGCGCCGTGCGCCGACGTACCCGACTTCAAAGCGATGATTGGCTTGCTGGCTGTCAGAGCGTTCTCCATAAAGCGGCGCCCGTCCTTCAGGCCCTCAATATAGAGGGAAATGCAACCGGTGCTCTCGTCTTGATCGAGCCAGCTGACCGTATCACCGAAGTTGACGTCGGACATATTGCCGATGGAGATCATCTTATCGAACCCAACGCGGCGGATGTAGGTAGAGGCATCCATCGCGATGAATAAGGCGCCGCTCTGGGAGACCAAAGCGGCCTTGCCGGGCAGCGGCAGGAAGGGCGCGAATGAAGCGTTGCACTTGTCGGAGTTCGAGAGGATACCCACGATGTTGGGGCCCAATACCCGCATACCGTACTCGTGAGCGATCTCGACGGTCTGCGTCTCCAGATCAGCACGCCCGATTTCACTGAAACCTGAGGCAATGACGATCAGGCCTTTGACGCCCTTCTCGCCACACTCCCTGGTCACCTGGGGTACGAACTTCGCCGGCACCACGATGGCCGCTGCGTCGATCTCACCGGGGACATCCAGGACGGACTTGTAGGCTTTGAAGCCCTGGATTTCGTCGGACTTCGGGTTGACGGGGTAAACCGGTCCCTCATATCCCCCCTCGATCAAGCTCCGGACGACGGAGTAACCGATCTTCCCCTCGGTGTTCGAGGCCCCGATCACCGCGATCGACTTGGGGCGCAAAAGGCCATTCATAACTTCTAAGTCCACGTCTGTAACCTCCTACTTATCGGATAGATTATTGATGTAATGGTACATGATGCTCATACTTTGTCACTGTGGCATCGAAGCCCTACGCGCACCTTGGCAGCCAGATCAGGTACGGGCACACGGCTCAAAGGCAGTTGCTCGTCGAGGTTTCGCCGACAAAGTATCCAATAGCTCCAAAACACAACACTAGGGGGGGGATATAATCCCCCCCCCTTTAGCCCATTATTCTCCTAGTCTTCCACCGGTTCCAGGATCTTGTCGACAATCCCAAGCTCGACAGCTTTCTCGGCTGTCATGTAGTAGTCCCTGTCCGTGATCCTGTCGATTTGAGCTTGATCCATCCCTGTGTGACGTCTAAGGATCTCATTGAGGAGATCCCGCTTTCTAAGGATTTCCCGCGCCGCAATTTCAATATCGGACGCTTGCCCCTGAACGCCACCCAAGGGTTGGTGCATATGGATCGTCGCGTGCGGCAGCGCATACCGCCGCCCCCTGGTGCCTGCCGTCAACAGAATGGTGCCGAAGCTCGCTGTGATGCCGACCGCAATCGTTGACACCGGCGCCTGGATCAACTGCATGGTATCGTAGATCGCCAGACCTGCTGAGATCTCGCCGCCAGGGGAATTGATGTACAGCGAAATGTCGCGCTCCGAGTCCTCGCGGTCCAGGAACAACAACTGAGCAACAATGACATTCGCCACCTGCCCATTGATCGGTGTTCCCAGAAACACAATCCGCTCCCGCAGCAACAAGGAGAAGATATCATACATGCGCTCCCCACGCCCGGTTGTCTCAATGACGTAAGGAATTGTCATAACTGCCTCCTCAGGTTGTCACACCCAAACTGGCGTTGCTACCTGTGAGTCCTACGCCTCAGTCTCTTCCGCACCGGACGCCCCATCCCCGGGCGCTTCGTCCGCAGGCTCCGCGCCGGCAGGCGCAGCTTCCTCAACTGATGTCTCGACCTCGGCGACGGCTTCGCTCTCATCCTGGACATCCACGGACTCTGTGGCCCCGGGCTCAGCGCCGGCATCCGCTTCACCACGCCCGATAGCCATCAAACGCGCCATCACCTTGCGCCCAAGAACAGTGTTCCGGAGATTGTTGGCCATAGGAGAGCCAAGATCTAGATCGTTATCGGCCATCTGACCCGCCATACCGATCTGTGCCAGGAATTCAGAGTATTCCTTCACAATCTCATCGTCGCCCACGTCAATCGACTCCGCGAGAGCGAACTGACGCAACACCAAGGATTGCTTGACCCGATCCTCCGCTTGAGGCATCGCTTCCTCGCGGAATTGCTCGATCGTCCGGCCTTCCAGACGCAGCGCGTCCTCCAGCGACATCTTGCTCTGGCGCTGAATCCGCTGTGAGGTCTCCCCAACGATATCATCCAGGGTATCCGACACCATCTGCGGTGGATAGCTGGAAGTTGCCATCTCGACCAGTTTAGCAGTCATCTGATTACGATAGACAGACTCAGCCTGTTCCGTCTTCTGGGTCATGATACGATCAATGACGTCCTGCTTGAGTTCATCAAAGGACTCGAATGACCCTACGGTGCTGGCCAGGGCATCATCCAACTCAGGCAACTTACGCTCAAATACTTGGGTGACCTTGACCGTGAACTCAGCCTCCGCGCCCTGCAGGTCCGGGTCTTCCATGGACTCGGGCAAGGCCAGGGTGAATGTGCTCTCTTCGTCGGCGCTCATACCGACCAAAGCCGCAACAAACCCCAGCGAGAAGAACGGGCGCTCTTCCGAGAGAACGACTTCAATATCATCCTCGTCAATGATGACGTCATCACCGGCAGTGGCGTGCACGTTAACCCGCAGCTCATCGGCCATCTCTGCCGCGCGGTCCACAGGCTCCAGAATCGCATGCTCTTCACGAACCTGCGCCAATACCTGCTCAATCTCCTCATCAGAGATCGTCGCTTCTGTCCAATCCTCGCGCAAGCTCTTGTAGTCGCCCAGATCAACGACGGGCTCCAGAGGGACGCGAATCTTGAAGGTCAGTGGCGATGGCTGCATATCCACAAATTCACCAAGGCCGTAGGGCGAGACCTCAGCTGCCTCGAGGATCTCCGAGTAGGATCCATCCAACAGCAACTCAGCGGCCTCTTGCACAACAGCGGGTTCACCGACGTAGTGCAAAACCTTGGCGTACGGTGCTCTGCCCTGACGGAACCCGGGGATATTCAACTCACGCGACATTTTCCGAGCTGCGCGGCGCTTAGCACCATCCACAGCCTCATCCTCAAAGACCACTTCGAGGAGTACTTCATGAGAATCGAGAAGTTCTTTCTTGACTTCGAACACGTACATACCTCCGATTATGAATCCTATGAATTATAGCACACCCCCAACGAAACGCCAGCCTCTAGGCCTCGAAAAGCATATAGGCATTTGACAAAACTCAGACGTAGTGTTAAAATGCAATTGCTTAAAGTAAACCTTTCTTATTTATACCTATCGGGACGCACGGTGGAATCGGACGCCCCGTGGAGACAACGACTATGCAGGATACGAGACAGCAGATCTTGGAGATCATGAAACGCTATGGCGAAGTCACCGTCCGGAAACTGAGCGACGAGCTCGGACTTACCAGCGTAACCGTTCGCCATCACCTCGAGATCTTACGCTCAGAAGGCTACATCTCAATCCCCGAAGTGCTCCGTTCGAACCGCCCAGGCAGACCGCGCTACGTCTATCACCTGACATCAACCGCTGCAGACCTCTTTCCCAATAACTACAGCGGATTGGCATCCGCACTGTTGGGCTCAATCGATGAGTGTGTGGATCCGCAGCAACGCGAGGCGTTGCTGTCGCGCGCGGCTGCACGCATTGCCACACGCGCCGGGGACCTGCCGTCGAATCCGGCTCAGCGTATCGAGAGCGTGGTCACCTTCATGAACCAACAGGGCTATGTCTCCCGATGGGAGCAAGATCCAAAGAAGGCTAGCCGCTTCACAATCTACATCAGCAGTTGTCCCTACTTGCACGTGAGTCAGACCCACAGCACGACGTGCCAGATCGATCTCCAGCTGTGCCAGCTGTTGGCCGGGCCGAATGTGGAGGTGCAGCGTGTCGCCAATGAGGCCAAGCAAGGCGGGTTGTGCGTCTACGTATTGGACTGGCCCGAAGGCCCTCTGGCTTAGCCCCCAAAGGCGCCCCTAGGCCTTGATACACCAGCGGCCCGGGAGTTCCCGGGCCGTTTTGCTTGTCAACTCTGATCGTGCAGCGCTAACCGAGTGTCCACAGTTCCTCCTGCTGCTCACCCAGATAGTGGGCGCCATCGGCTTTGACAACGACGTCTTCCTCACGGCTCACATATCCCCGACCGGGCACTGCCACGCCCAACTCGATCGCGAAGACGTTGCCGATCTCGATCACGCCCGCAACAGATGTGCCGTATCGCTCCCACTTAGGTCCCAGGACGGTGGCGCCATCGTGAGCGGTCCGGCCAACGTGGTGGCCAAACGCATGCATGAACTCCGGGTACCCATCCGCAACAAGGCTCTGGCGGGCCGCTGCATCGACCTCCCATCCCCGTGCCCCGGGCTTCAACGCAGCACGCCCGGCTTCCAACGCCCGCGTCACGGCGTCCCATGCCGCGGTGACATCCGCCGGCACCGGCTCGCCCGGTGCTGCGCGCAAGTACCACGTCCGCTGCAGGTCCGCCACAAAGCCCTGGCGAGAGAGACCGAAGTCAATGTGCACGAGATTGCCGGCCTGGGCGCGCAGCCCCGTCGGCATCCCGTGGCCAAATGCGCTCTCGGAACCCACCGTCACGTGGGGACAGTTGTCCCAATCCCACCCGGTCCCGTAGTTGTGCCGGGTTGCGTAGGCGTGCAGGACGTCAGCGATTTCCCGGTCTGATATGCCGGGCCGGATGACCTCGTGCAGTTCCGCAATCGCCGTCTGGCTCTCCACAACAGCGGCCTCAATCAAGCCGATCTCCGTCGGCGTCTTCCGACCGCGCAGCGCACCAATAATGGACTCCGCCGATACCAGTCGGGAACCATAGGGCGTGTCCGCAAGCGCCTTGTTGAGCAGCCGATACAGACCGTAGGTCAGGCCGTCAGCCGCCGGATCATTGTCGGAGGTATTGATGGCGATGTTGCCCGGATCAGAGGACCGGATCGCCTGAGCAAGAACCGGCAGGAAGGCCTGGTCGTAGGTCACCACGCTGTCATAGGCCCCCAGCTGCTCGAAGTTCGTCGCATCAAAGCGCCCCACGATCGCCGTGCAGCTGCCGTTCCGCTGGATAAGCAGCCCAGACAACCAGGTCAGATCAAAGCCCAGGATCAGGTCAAGCACCGGGTCCTTGACCTGCGACGTCTCACGCACCAACGTCAACCACAGATCGGTATCCGTCTCATTCAGGATATCGACTGCCTGCGCAATCTTGTCGCGAACGATTACTGCCGTCTCAACAGGCGAAGTCATCAAATAGATTCCCCCATCATAGTTCATCACCGGTCAACCGGTGATACAGAGCCTGAAACTCCTAGTCGGAATAGTAATAGATCACCACGCGCCCCTGCTTCTTGCCGTGCTTGACGCGGACACGGGTCCCCAGCGCAGCCTGGAAGCGCTCTTCCAACACCTGGATATGAGGGTCCTCCGGTTCGGCAGCCGGCCGCTCCGAGACCCCTGCCTCCCCACGCAGCCGACGCACCAGGGCCTCGACCCCTCTGACGGTCAACTCCTTGGCCAAGACCGTCTGCAGCGCCGCATCTTGCGCCTCCGGCGTCTCCAGCCCCAGCAATGCGCGTCCGTGGCCTTCTGTGATCGTGCCGTCAAGCAGTGCCTGCTGAACTGACGGAGCCGCGTTCAGCAAGCGCATCACGTTGTTCACGGCGGGACGGCTCTTTCCCACCCTGCGGGCGACCTCGGATTGCGACAGGCCGAAGTCCTCGACGAGATGCCGGTAAGCCACCGCCTCTTCCAACGGGTTCAGGTCAGCGCGTTGGATATTCTCCACCAAGGCCAGCTCCAGCATCTCCTGGGGCGCCGCCTCTTTGACAATCACCGGGACCGTTTTCAGCCCCGCCAACGCCGACGCGCGCCAGCGCCGCTCCCCCGCAATAAGCTGATATCCGCCCGCAGGCAGTTTGCTGACGATAAGGGGCTGAATCACCCCATGCTCGCGGATCGAATCCGCAAGCCCACCCAGACTGGTGTCGGACAGCAGCGTCCGCGGCTGATGCGGGTTGGGCACAATCTTGTCCACCTCTACCTGCAGCAACCCATCCGAAGCCAGGTCTTCGGCGGGGATCAACAGATCCAGACCACGGCCCAACCCCCGTCTTGGCATAACGATCCTTTCTCAAGAACAGCCACGTGGCGCCCTGACGACCCCATCTGTTTGGGAGACCCACGCGCCCGGCAACACTTCCTCAATCATCGAATTATAGCATCGCACGTCTTCCTGCCAAGCAAAGGCGACTCAACAGAACTACTGACAGTTCCAGCCCCGAACGCTTCCATCCTGTCCTTCTCTGGCAGCTGTTCCCCATCATCAAAAGCCTGAATGAAGTGAGACAGATCACTCCCCTCGGCCACTACTATTCCGAGAATGACCTTCTGCGATCCGCTCTGCGGACCGAAGGCATTCTGATGCCCGGCATCTTGCCCGCTCTGCTCGTCGCGCTGCACTCTGTGCTTGCGT
>JAGHDT010000538.1 GCA_021159805.1 Anaerolineae bacterium | reverse complement strand
CTATATTGATATATACTATAGAGCATATAAGTACCACACCGCCGACACAACGGCAGGTAAGGAACGTCCACGGACTTCTCCATAACTGGCGTTCTTCGCAGAGCAGCAGAACCGACGCGCGGCGGCCAACAGGAGGAATCTATGACAGCACAGAAGCTACGGTTGATAAGCATCTTGGTGAGCATTTTTCTGGTTGTGGCAGGCTGCACGGGCAGTGACGGTCAGGCAAGGGAGCTGCCGAACGACGGCCCTGCGCCGCCGACCTCGCGGGCAGCAGCGCTGAGCTTTGTCCGGAAGGCACTCACCGCAGGTCAGAGCGCGGCGGAGAACCAGTCCATCACGTTGGTCCTGACCGATGCCGAAGTCACATCCTTTCTGGGCCTTCGCGCTGAGCTGACGCGTGATCTGGAGAAGGTCGGCATCGAGCAGATCGGCCAGGTTGAGGGGTTGGAGGAGCTGGGCAGCGGCGACCTCAGTATTGAGGCGTGGCGCGGGCTCTTCGGCACAGATGGACAGCCCAGAGAACGCCTCATCCCAAGACTACGGATCGGGCTGCGCGAGCCGCAGGTCTACTTCAAGGCCGATGGCCGAATCATCGCGCGCGGATATCTGGCGCTGCTGAAATGGCGGATGCCCGTTCGCGCCGTGGTCACTCCACGTGCCGTAGAAGGCGAGATGGAGCTGGACTTCGTCGAGGGGCAGATCGGCAAGGTGAAGGCCCCCGAGTTTCTCTTCGATCTACTGGGCAAGGGCATCGCCGAGGCACTTCTGGCCGGGCAGGCCTACGCGGAGATCACGCAGATCCACGTACAGGCTGGCACGCTCACGATCAGCGGACGGTACAATAGGTAACGGCACTTATGGTTGTCCGCACGCGAGGTCGAACCAGGCAGCTTGCCCCGGAAGGGAGCTTCGCCCTACGCAGAATGCAAGCTACTCCGCTGTAGGGGCAACCACAAGGGGCGTGCCCCCGGTTGCCCTCCCTACAGCGGAACCACCGGCCAACCCGCCAATGTACGTCTACACCCAACCTACCGCTGAATCACCAACGAAGTGGCCAACCCGGGCCAGCTCTCCAGCTCAGGCACAGCATCGTCGAACCAGAGGCTGTACAGCTCCTGGTAGATACCCTGCGACTGCAGCCACATCAGGCTGAGGTTCACCAGGTCGTGGAAGTCGGAGTCACCCTCCGGCACGACCAGAGCCACCGGGCGGTAGGTGTACCGCCGGTCGGTGAACGCGTAGTCGGTCTGCCGGAAGTGCACGTCGAGAGCCGGCCACCGCTCGGTCAGCAGTGCGACGACCTCGCCCGTCTGCAGGCCCGCCAGGGCTGCCTCAAATGTCGGGTAGCCCCGCGAGGAGAGACCCACGCCCTGCGAGAAGCCGGGCACAGCCGCTTCGGCGCTGCTTCCCACCACCACGCCGACCGCCTGTCCGCTCAACTGAGGCAGCTCGTTGATCGGATTGGTCGCCAGGGACATAATGCTGACGCCGTCATCCAGGATGGGAATGGAATAGTCCACACGCAGTTCGCCCTCACGCGTCCGCACCCACGCGCCAATCAGTATGTCGACCTCGCCCCGCTCCAGACGCTGCAGTGCATCGTCCTCGTCCACAACGGGGACAAAGGTGACAGCTGAAATGCTGCCCAGCCACAGCTCTGCCAGCTGCTCGACCAGGCGGACCTCAAACCCGGTGGGCACGCCATCCGCACGATCCCCACTGTAAGGCCAGCGGGTCCGGAAATAGCCCACTGCCACCGAACCCCGGTCGCGAATACGGGCCATCACATCCTGCGTGCTGATCTGCTGCGGCGTAGCGTCCAGCGCCGGGGTCGCCCCATCACCGCCAGAGCCACCAAGCCGCACTGATGAAGGCGGCGAGGTGCCGGGCAGCCAACGGTCATAGAGGGCATCGCGCGTGCCATCGGCAGCCATATCCTCAAAGGTTAGCATCACCAGATCCGCGAAGAAGGGGTCGTTCTGGCGGTAGATCATTGAGACCGGTTCCCATGTCCATTGCCCCACAATAACTGAGCCGACCACCATATTCCGCGCGCGTTCCAGCCGATGGCGGTGGTCGACGTAGACGTCGATTTGGCGCAGCCGCAACGCCTCAATCGCGTCAGCTGTATGCTCATACGCCACCTGCGTCACGGAAACCGAGGTTGACGCCGCCAGCTCATCGGCGCTCTCCGTCCATGAGACCGTGCCCACCGTCTTGCCGTCCAGATCCGCCAGAGCTTGGATGCCGGTGTCAGGGAATGTCAGGAGGGCCATACCGTTGGCGAAATAAGGCGGGCTGAAGTCGGCGCGCACTTCAGCGTCCTGCGTGTGCACGAGCCCCGCGAAGACAATGTCCACAGTCCCGGCGGCAAGGTAGGTATAGGCCGTATCCGAGCGGACCTGCACAAAGCGCACCGCGTCAGGCGATCCCAGCCATCGCCGCGCCAGCTCACGTGCCAGATCGATCTCAAGCCCGGCCAGCTGGCTGTCGGCGGTGATGTAGGAGAAGGGCTCCAAGTCATAGCGAACCCCGACCACCATCTCGCCGCGCGCCAACAGGCGGGCGGCGGTCGACATCTCCGGGGGGAAAACTTGCGCAGGTGTAGGGACTACGAAAGCAGAAGGCAGCGCCTCTTCTGCAGGCCCCGGCAGCAACTGCGCCAGGTCAGCACACCCGGCGATAAGCATCACAATCGCGACCAAACCCAAGT
>JAGHDT010000382.1 GCA_021159805.1 Anaerolineae bacterium | reverse complement strand
GTTGTGCTGTCCAATGACATCACCGCCCCTATCGCGTTGCGGGAATTCGATAAGCTGGGTGTCGACAAGGTCTTTGACCCGGAAAAGATCGTGATGGTGGCCGACCACTTCGTCCCCAACAAGGACATCAAGTCCGCTGAGCAGTGTGCGCTGATTCGTCAGTTCGCACGCCGGCAGGGCTTGCCCCACCACTATGACGTCGGAACCATGGGCATTGAGCACGTTCTGCTCCCGGAACAGGGACTGGTGCTGCCCGGCGACCTCGTCGTGGGCGCCGACTCGCACACATGCACCTACGGCGCCCTGGGCGCCTTTGCCACCGGAATGGGATCGACCGATATCGCGGTAGCCATGGCCACAGGCCAGATCTGGATGCGCGTGCCCGAGACGATGCGCTTCATCTATACAGGCGAACTGCAACCCTGGGTTGGCGGCAAGGACCTCATCCTCTATACCATTGGCCAGATCGGCGTGAGCGGCGCACTCTATCGCGCAATGGAGTTCGCCGGTCCAGCGATCGACGGGCTTTCGATGGCCGGGCGATTCACGATGGCCAACATGGCCATAGAAGCCGGTGCCAAAGCCGGGCTCTTCGCGGTGGACGACACTACCGAGCGCTACGTCGACGGCCGGTCAGAACGCCCCTACAAGGTCTTTGCGGCGGACCCCGATGCCGATTACGTCACGACGATCGAGATCGACGTGAGCGGTATCCAACTACAGGTCTCCTTCCCGCATCTGCCCGAGAACGCACGGCCCGTGGATGAAGCAAGCGAGGTCAAAGTCGACCAATCGGTCATCGGGTCCTGCACCAATGGGCGGTTGGAGGATCTCCGCGTTGCGGCACAGATCCTGAACGGGCACAAGGTGCACCCGGATGTACGCTGTATCGTCCTTCCGGGCACCCAGCAGGTTTACCTCGACGCCCTGCGCGAGGGCCTCATCGAGACCTTCATCGTGGCGGGGGCCGTGGTCAGTACCCCCACCTGCGGACCGTGTCTGGGTGGCCATATGGGCGTTCTGGCCGGCGGCGAGCGTGCGATCAGCACCACCAACCGGAACTTCCGTGGCCGCATGGGCCATCCTGACAGCGAAGTCTATCTCAGCGGGCCTGCCGTGGCAGCCGCATCAGCCATCACTGGATACATCGTCAGTCCCGAGGAGATCAAAGCATGACCCAGGACAAGACACTACAAGGCAAGGTTTGGAAATACGGCGATAACGTCGACACCGACGCCATCATCCCGGCGCGCTATCTGAACATGTCGCTGCCCGAGGAACTAGCCGAGCACTGCATGGAGGACATTGACGCGTCATTCGCAACGAATGTGGAGACGGGCGACATCATCGTCGGCGGCGACAACTTCGGCTGCGGTTCCTCGCGCGAGCACGCTCCGCTGGCACTCAAGGGCGCGGGCGTCTCGTGCGTCATCGCCAACAACTTCGCTCGGATCTTCTACCGCAATGCGATCAACATCGGGCTACCCATCCTCGCCTGCCCTGAAGCGGTAAGCGACGCGCAGGCCGGCGATGAGTTACTCGTGAATTTGGAGACGGGAGCCATCACGAACGCGCGCAACGGTAGGACCTATCGGACATCACCATTCCCACCTTTCATCATGGCCATCATCGATGCCGGCGGATTGGTGCCCTACACCAGGTCAAAGCTGCAGGCATAGGACGGACAGTTGTGTAGGAAAGCTCAAACCCCGCACCGGTGCGGACATTGGTAGCATATGAGCTGTGAGAAGAAAGGAAGCGGGCATATGGGAGGAGAGAAGATAATCAAGCTGTACGATACGACCTTGCGCGACGGCACGCAGGCTGAGGGGATCTCGCTGTCGCTCGAGGACAAGGTCAAAATCACAGTTCTGCTGGATGAGCTGGGCGTGGACTACATCGAGGGCGGCTGGCCGGGATCCAACCCAAAGGACGTAGCTTACTTCGAGCGCGCACGAAACCTGGATTTGAAGCACGCCCGAATTGCAGCTTTCGGTAGCACCTGTCGTGTCGGCACACAACCGGAGGACGACAGCAACATCCAAGCCCTGCTGGAAGCAGAGACCGATGTGATCACCCTGGTGGGCAAGAGCTGGACCCTGCACGTCCAGGATGTGCTTCGCACGACCCTGGATGAGAACCTACGCATCATCCGCGAGAGCACCGTCTACCTCAAGGCGAACGGCAAAGAGGTGATCTACGACGCAGAGCACTTCTTCGACGGCTACAAGGCAGATCCCGATTACACGCTGGCAACGTTGCGGGCTGCCGCTGATGGCGGCGCCGATCTGCTTTGCCTTTGTGACACCAACGGGGGCGCTATGCCTTGGGAAGTCGAACAGGTCGTCGGCGAAGTGCGAAAAGCCTTCCCCGACACTGCTTTGGGCATCCACGCACATAATGACGGCGGCCTGGCAGTGGCCAATTCCCTGGCTGGGGTACGCGCCGGCGCAACGCACGTACAGGGCACGATGAACGGCTATGGCGAGCGATGTGGCAACGCCGACCTGTGCACCATCATCCCCAACCTGGAGTTGAAGATGTCGCTGGAGGTGCTGCCCGAAGGCCAGCTGAAGAGCCTGACGCGCGCTTCCCGCACGGTGACTGCTATCGCCAATCAGGCGCCCGACCGCCATACCCCCTTTGTCGGCCTCAGCGCATTCGCGCACAAAGGCGGCCTCCACGTCTCCGCTATGCGCCGCAACGTGCTCAGCTATCAGCACATCGATCCGGAGGCCGTGGGCAACGAAGCGCGTGTCGTCATTTCAGAGCTTTCAGGACGTGGCAACCTGATGACCATGGCCGATGAGCTCGGTCTGAACCACGAGGAGCTCAAAGATCTACCGCAGGTCCTGCAGAAGATCAAGGAACTTGAGTACCGAGGCTTCACCTTCGAGGGAGCAGAGGCCTCCGTCGAGATGATGCTCTACCGCTCGCGTGAGGGTTACGCCCCCCCCTTCCGCCTCGTCGACTATATGACCATAGTCGAGCATCGAGAGGGACGCGGGCTGGTAGCGGAGGCAACGGTCAAGATCCAGGTGGGCGATCAGATCCTTCACACAGCGGCGGAGGGCAACGGCCCTGTCAACGCTATGGACCTGGCCCTGCGCAAAGCGCTGGTGCCCGTCTACCCGTACCTGGCTGACTTCGAACTCGTCGACTACAAGGTGCACATTCTGGACAGCGATGCCGGCACCGGCGCTACGACGCGCGTGCTGATCGATGTTCAGAACGGAATCCGGCGGTGGAGTACAGTCGGCGCTTCGGCAAACATCATCGAGGCGAGCTGGATTGCTCTGGCGGATGCCGTAGAATACGGGCTGACCATCGCGCATCCATAGTCGGGAGGCCCATACACTATGCTGATCCTATCCGAGTCCTGGCAGGCAGCCCACCCTGAGGCCCATATTGGTATCCTTACAATGCGCCGTGTGGCCACTCCGGAACATGCGCCCGCTCTGGACGAGAGAAAGGAGGCATTGGAGGCCAGGCTCAGAGAGCAGTTCAGCGGTCAGACGCGTTCAGCGATCAAGGCGCTTCCTACAATCCAGGCCTATACCGACTACTACAAGAAGTTCAGGAAGACCTATCACGTGCAGCACCAACTCGAGTCCGTCGCCCTCAAGGGACGCGACATCCCGCGGACGGCAGCTCTGGTCGAAGCTATGTTTATGGCGGAGTTGGAGAACCTACTGCTCACAGCAGGCCACAATCTGGACGCTGTGAGGCAGCCGGTCACGGTACGTAGCGCAGAAGGGACGGAACGCTATACCGGCATGAGCGGGCAAGAGCTGCTCCTGAAGGCGGGAGATATGTTCATAGCGGATGTCGAAGGCGTGCTGTCCAGCATCATCTATGGCCCCGCCCGGCGCACCAGGATCGGCCCGGAAACCCGGAATGTCCTGTTCACCGTCTATGCGCCGGCCGGGATCACCGCGGAGGACGTCGACAAGCACCTTCAATCCATCCGCGACTACGTACATCTCGTGGCGCCGGATGCTGAAGTCGAGGAACTCAGTGTTTATGGCGCCGGATCGAGGGACTAGCAGACCCGATGAATCGAGACTTTCGAACCTTGACAATCGTTCACGATTCACTATTCACGCCCTAGCTACCGGATGCTTTCTCAAATCGCTGGGTACTCCGTGATTCCGAGTGTGGCCCGAGCGTGGCGGAAGGCAGAGTCGAGGAATCTCGCACGCCCAACAGCTTGAGATTTCTCGACTCCGAAAACTGCGCCCGAAATGACGGTAGCGAAGGGCGCATCGAGAGAGCTTGCCGCTCAAGAGAGTGTCCGGTGGTCAGATGACCTACAGCAGACCAACGTGGCAACGTGATCGCCCCGGGATAGGTCCTAGAGCGACCAACTTAGAGGATAAGGAGAGTCAATGCATGCAAACATCGTAACCCTCCCCGGTGATGGCATCGGGGTCGAGGTCGTCGCGGAGGGCGTCAAGCTCCTGCGGGCAGTGGCCGATGCCTACTGCCATACCTTCACCTTTGGCGAACACATGATGGGTGGCTGTGCCATCGATGCCACAGGTGACCCACTCCCGGACGAGACTCTGGCGGCGTGCCGCGCGGCTGACGCCGTCCTCCTCGGAGCCGTCGGCGGCCCGAAATGGTCGGATCCGGCAGCCGAAGTACGGCCGGAACAGGGGCTGCTCGGCCTGCGGAAAGGTCTGGAACTCTATGCCAATCTACGGCCGGTGCAGATCTACCCGATGCTGCGCGACGCCTCCCCCCTCCATCCCAGCAGGCTTGAGGGGGTGGATCTGATGGTGGTCCGTGAGCTGACCGGTGGTATCTACTTCGGCAATCGACAGGAAGCAGCGGCCGGCGACGACGACCCTTCGGCAAGCCCTTCGACAGGCTCAGGGCAGGCTTCAGGGCAAGCTCTCGTCGCCTATGACACGATGATCTATTCGGCACCCGAGGTCGAGCGCATCGCGCGCAAGGCCTTTGAGCTGGCCCGACTGCGGCGCAGGCACGTGACCTCGGTCGACAAGGCCAACGTGTTGGCAAGCTCACGTCTCTGGCGCCAGGTCGTCACAGAGATCGCCAAGGACTATCCGGATGTGACCCTCGAGCATATGCTCGTCGATTCCGCCGCAATGCACCTTCTGCGCCGGCCCTCAGACTTCGACGTCATCGTGACCGGCAATATGTTCGGCGATATCCTGACCGATGAAGCTTCGATGCTAGCCGGCTCAATGGGTATGCTCGCGTCGGCATCGCAGGGCGCCGGGAGCAACGGCGTCTATGAGCCGATCCACGGCAGCGCACCGGACATCGCCGGACAAGGCATCGCGAACCCGCTGGCCACCATCCTGAGCGTCGCCCTTCTGTTGCGCTACTCGCTGAGCCTCCTGACGGAAGCACAGGCCGTGGAAGATGCGGTGTTGAGCGTCCTGGAACAGGGAGTCCGCACACCAGATATTGCCGGAGGCGGCCCCAGTGTGGGCACCGCCGAGATGGGAGACCAGGTCGTCGCCGCCCTAGGGCGCGCGCTGCAGGCATAACTCGCCTGAACCAGAACCAGCACCCGGGGCCTCGCCCTACCTGCCATTCCGGACGGACCAGGGCGAGCCGCGCGCCTACGCGCGCGGGTGCTGCCTTAGACAAGACAGGAAACTGGAGGACATATGCGCAGCAATCTCGCTAAACAGGGCATCGAGCGCGCACCACATCGAAGCCTGTTCTACGCCAATGGGTTGACTCCCGAAGAGCTCAGCCGACCGATCATCGCCATTGCCAACGCCTACAATGAGATCGTGCCCGGCCACACTCACCTCGACAAGATCGCTGAGGCCG
>JAGHDT010000402.1 GCA_021159805.1 Anaerolineae bacterium | reverse complement strand
GAGCGCTACAACGATAGAGCCGCCTGACCCTCGCCACGAGTGGCACTCAGCGGAGGAGGCTAGCACCTCCTCCGCATTTTTGATGGGCCGGGAAGAATGATCCGACAATGATCACAGTAGAAAACGTAACGTTTGCCTACCCCGCGCTACAGCCCGGTGGCGCGCCGCTCCCCGCACTCCGAAACTGCTCCCTCCGGATCGAGGAGGGCATGTCGATAGCCGTGATGGGCCCCAGCGGCGCCGGCAAGAGCACCCTGGCCTACCTGCTCGCCGGCCTGGCACCACGCCATACCGGGGGGACGGTCAGCGGTACAGTGGCCCTTGGCGGACACAACATACTCGCCACCCCGCCCAAAATCGGCACCGTCGGGCTGCTGTTCCAGGATGCCGCGACGCAGCTTTTCAACACCTCGGTAGAGGATGAGATCGCGTGGGGGTTGGAGGCACTGGGCCTCAGTGCCGGTGAGATCACCCAACGCGTCGAAGATGCGTTGACCCGCTTCGATCTGGCCACCACCCGTTTCCGGTCACCCTGGGCGCTCTCCGGGGGGCAGCAAAAGCGGCTCGCCCTGGCAGCGCTGTGGGCCATGCGGCCCCGCGCGCTGATTCTCGATGAGCCTTTAGGCGGCCTTGATCCCCGCGGAAAAACCGAGGTGATGACGGCAGTCGAGGCCCTGCGGCAGACCGGGACATCCCTGTTGCTGACGACGCTGCGCCCTCAGACGGCTCGGCGCGCCAATCGCATTGCCCTGCTAGCCGATGGCAGGCTCGCCCCGCCCGAGCCTGCCGACCTCGCACTTCAGGACGAAAGCCAGCTGATTGCATCGGGCTTGATCTATCCGTCCGACCTTTGGCCGGATCTGAGTGCGGTCGTCACGCCGGACCGCTCTATTCCCGCTATCGAGGTACGAGGGCTCCACTTCAGCTATACGAACCGCGAGGAAGTCCTACAGAACATTGATCTGTCCATCCCATCCGGGCAGTTCGTCGCGCTGGTCGGTCCGAATGGCGCCGGAAAAAGTACCTTTGCGCGGCACTTGAATGGGCTTCTGAGGGCCAAGCGCGGCACCGTGCGCATACTGGGACAGCCGGTCGGGAGTCGCCCCACCGGAACCCTTGCCCGCAGCGTCGGATACCTCTTCCAGCGCCCCGAACAGCAGTTCTTCGCACCCACCGTTCGCGAGGAGATCGCCTTCGGGCTCACCCAATTGGGGGTGCCGGACAAAGAGGCGCGCCTCGACCACGTGCTGGCGCAGTTCCGTCTCACCGAACTCGCCGGCACGCCGCCAGCTCTACTTGGCTACGGCATGCAGCGGACCGTAACACTGGCCTCGCTGGCAGCTCTAGATCCACCGGTTATCGTCCTTGACGAGCCAACCGTGGGCTTGGATGGGCGGGGGCTGTCGCACCTCCTGGCTTGGCTTTCGGACCTCCGTGCATCCGGCACGACCATCATCCTGATAACACACGAGATGGACTTGGCTCTTCGGGCAGATCGCGCAATTGCTATGGACCGAGGGCGCGTCACCGCCGATGGTGACCCGTCTGCGGTTCTGGCCAATGACCCTGCGTGGAGTCGCGAACTATGACCGTGATCTTCGATACGTACATACCAGGAGCCTCCTTCCTTCATCGACTGGACCCGCGCGCCAAACTCTGGGCCACACTCCTCTCTCTTGTGCTTATCTTCCTGCTGCCCAATCTCCTATGCCAGGCTCTCTTCATCCTTGCCATCCACATCATCCTGCTCGCCGTCGACATCCCCATCGGGGTGCTGGGGCGCCTCTGGCGCCAGATGGCCGTCTTGCTCGTGCTGATCCTGGTACTCCAGCCCTTCTTCTCCCCGTCAGGTCGACTCTTGGTTGCCCTTGGGCCAGTGCGGCTAACGTCAGAAGGGATTCTCAGGGCTATGGAGTTGGCGCTCCGCACCGCCGGCATGGTCTTTGTGACCTTCGCATTGCTCTACACGACACCCCAGCCGTCTCTGGTGCGTGCCTTTGTGAAACTCGGACTTCCCTATACGTGGGGGCTGACCATCAGTCTGGCTTTGCGCTTCTTGCCGGCGATCCAGGACCTATTCCACACCGTACGAGACGCTCAAGCCGCGCGAGGGTGGGTCGCGCAGGGCTCTCTCCTCAGAAGGTTCCGGGATTACATCCCCGTTCTGGTTGCCGTCTTGATCAGTACCCTGCGTATGAGCGACCAACTGACCTTGGCCCTCGCCGCACGCGGTCTGGAAAGCACCCACCCACGGAGTTCGTGGCGTGAACTGCAGATGACCGGTAAAGATTGGGCGTTCCTTGCCGGTGTCACTGCCGCCTTCGGACTATTCGTGATAGGAACCTCTTTTAGCCCGTAGTCGATTCCTGTGCACACCATGGTCAGGGCCGCAACCGCCCAGTCACTCGCAAAGGCACCGCCCTGTGCTATACTGCTGCGACACTGACGTTTTGAATGGAACCCACTGTAACGCTATGAGCTACAAAACGACCCTGATTTACAATCCAACAGCTGGTCCCTGGGACATGACCCGTTCACTGAAGCGCCTGGCGACCTACCTGGGAAAATCGGGGTGGCAGACCGAGCTGGTCAGAACTGAGCAATCAGGAGATGCGACCGCCCAGGCACGGGCAGCAGCAGACCAGGGAGCAGATGTCGTCCTCATCGCTGGAGGCGACGGCACCACCAACGAGGCCGTCAATGGGCTCAGCGGCACCTCCACAGCGATGGGAATTGTGCCGGTCGGCACCGGCAACATTCTGGCTCACCAACTACGCATGCCCATCTTGACGCTGGCCGCACCATTTCAAGTCAAGGACGTCGGCGATACCATCCTCAACAGCAAAGTCCAACGCGTTGATCTGGGCAGAGTCCATGAGCACCGTTTCCTGTGCTGGGCCGGTATGGGATTGGATGCTGAGATCACGGCTCAGATGGAACCACGGCCACGGCATATGAAGCGGTTGAAGACGCTGCCCTACATTATCGCAGGGCTCTCAGTCGCGTCCGAATACCGGGGCGTGCGCTCTAGCATCGTCATTGAGGATCGCACCTTCCGCACCCGGGTCTTGATGGCTGTGGCCAGCAACATTCAACTCTACGCCGCTTTTTTCCAGATCGCACCTCAGGCACGGATGGACGATGGATTGCTGGATATCTTCATCTTCAAAGGGCTGGGGATGGCGTACGCGCTGAAGTACGTGGTGCAGACCCTGGGCAAACGGCATCTACAGAACCCGGATGTGATGCACGCACTTGCCAGGCAGATGACGGTGGAATCCACGCCCAGCGTCGCCGTCCATCTGGACGGCGACCCACACGGTTCTACGCCGTTCGAAGTCAGCATATGTCCCGGCATGCTCCGCATGTTGACACCGCCAAACGCGCCTCGCAGCCTCTTCAGCAAACCGCCGGAGCGGTTCTGAGCGACACCGCGATCAATTGCCGTTGCGCGCGATCACGCCGGAACCACACCCACGATTGATACACACACACATACACATTACTCACCGGACGGTGCCGCGCCCATGGCCGAGATGATCGCGGCAGCACTCGATCTAGGGCTGACGGGCATCGCATTTACGGACCATGCTGAATGGTATCCCGGAGACCCTGCCTATGGTTTCCTGGATCTTGACGCCTACTTCTCCGAACTGGCCCAAGTCCGCGAGCTCTACGACGGCAAGATGCGCGTGCTCGCCGGCATAGAGCTTGGCAACCCACACGATTTCCCGACCGAGGCTCAAGCCATCTTGGCGTATCCATTTGACCTGGTCATTGGATCGGTACACTGGCTCGACGGGCTCCCGGGCTGGGAACATTCGCTTTTCAAGAGCGGACTCGCGGCTGCTTACCAACTCTATTTCGAGGAGCTCATCAAGATGGTCGATGGTGCAGACTTTGACATTCTGGGCCATCTCGACCTCGTGCGGCGCGACTCCTGGACACTCTTCGGAGAGACCCTCACGTTGGACGCCTTCCGCGAGCCAATTCAGGTGGTACTGCGCCACCTGATAGAGTCAGGTCGCGGGTTGGAGATCAACACCTCGGGCCTGCGCAAGGGACTTCCCGAGCCCATCCCGGGGTCGGGTGTTCTGCACTGGTATCGTGACCTGGGGGGTGAGATCTTGGTCCTCGGCTCCGATGGCCACCGCCCCGAACATGTCGCCTTTGGCTTTGACACAGCGCGTGACATCGCTCTGGCAGCCGGATTCCATCGCATCGCCCGGTTTGAGAACCGCACTGTGGTGGATTGGATTGAGCTGTAATCCTTGAGAAGCTACCGAAGGATCTAGCGACCATGAACAGACACCCTCACCCGCTATCCCGAGACAGCCAGACTCTGTTGGACCAATGTGAGTGGCCGGCGCTGCAAGCACCCTACGACGACGCCCTGCGTCAGGCCGTCGACTTCATTCTCGAACGCATCTCAGACGTCATAGCCATCGTGGCCTGTGGCTCAATCCTGCGGGGCAGCCCATCAGCAT
>JAGHDT010000619.1 GCA_021159805.1 Anaerolineae bacterium | reverse complement strand
AGTATGTTGAGGAAGAAGAGGAAGCCTTGGTAGAACTCACCGAAGCCTTCATCGAGGCACGCTATAGCACTCACCCCGTCAGCCCTGAGGACGTCGCCGCACAGCAATCCAACGCGCAGCGCCTCCAGGACACTCTGCGCAAGCGGAACGACGGCTAGATCACCACTGTCAACAGCAGCGGCAACTCAGCCCTGGGTGTGCTCCGGCGAGAACCACGCCTTCATCTGCGAGGCCACTCAGAAGAACCTCAGAAACGGGTGCCCGGCGCCAAGCCCGTACCCTCAGGGCTCAACTAGGTCATCGCTGAGAAGCCAAATATACTCCGGATCAGGAGAGATGCCGAACACCTCAGCCGCGGTGTTCCCATCGCAGTCCTCAGCCATCACGTCAACAGTCTCAGGGGTGACAAAGAGGACGCGAACATCACCAGGCTGCAGGGCCTCATACTCGCCCAGCCTGTCGGGGCCCCAGTCATCAGACACTTGCGGTGACGCGTACAGAAAACAGATCTCCGTTTCCAGGTCGTTGATCACCCATATCGACACAAGGTCCGGCGCCGAGACTTCGAGCTCCAGATCATACGAGATCTCCCACGCCGTCGCCAAGACACCCTCATCACAGGTGAGCACCTCAATGTCGTGAGGGCCGGCCGGGACTGAGAAGCTTTGCTTCGCTTCAGGGGGGATCATCTCCTGCTCACCCAGCCAATCGTCTCCCCACGACTCGTTGGCCGACGGCGAGATGAAGACGTAACAGACATCATAGGGGGACCAATTCTGTATGGTCACCTCAAATCCTTCGTCGCCGGGTTCGGGCGTATGCGTCGGAGGCGGCTCCTCCCGTGTCTCAGTTGGCGGCGCTGTCGTGGCCGTCGGCCGCTCGGGCGTGGCCACGGGGCGTACCACAGTGACCAAGGGGCCCACCAACGGCGTGACCGTAGGCGCATCTCGAGCGGCCATCCAGCCGGAGAGCCACGGCATCCCAACGACGGCGCCAACGCAACTGACGGCTGCACAGACCAAGACGACGGCCGCGACCCCGATCCAGAGTCCACGGCGCGGCTTCCGAGCCGGTGGCGCCACCCAGGCGGGCGGCGGCGCACTGCCGGAAACGGGCGGCATAGATGGCGTCACCACGGTAGTTCGTGACGTGGGGGCCCTGACGGCCATCGGGGGCAGCGAGCCGGACTGTAGGGCTGACCACATCTCGCGGGCGCTCTGCCAACGATCCTGGACCGACAATTGCAGGGCCTTCATCACCACCTGCTCCACCCGGGGCGTGACCTGCGGCGCCAATTGTCGCAGCGGGGCAAACTGGCTCGGCATCGCCATCCGCTCTGTAGCCGTTGGCGGCGCCTGCCCGGTCAACAGATGATAGAGTGTGGCCCCCAGGCTGTAGACGTCGCTCTGAGGCCCCGTGTGATCCGTGGTGGCTCCATATTGCTCGGGAGGCGCGTACTCAGGAGTCCCCATACCGCGCATCGCGGTTCGCGTGTGGGGGTCATTCGGGTCCCACAGCTTCACCAATCCGAAGTCCACCAACACCACACGGTTGTCGGGTCTCAGAATGATGTTCTGCGGCTTGACATCGCGATGGATCACGCCCTGATCGTGACAATAAGTCAGGGCCTCAAGGAGCTGCCGTCCCCAATCAAGCGCACGGGGCTCAAACTGTGCGCCGTCCTCCAGGATGACATCGGCCAGGCTACGCCCCTCAACGAAGTCCATCACCAAATACGCATTGCCCTGCTCTTCGAAGTAGTCAGTGACGCGCACAAGACTGGGATGGTTGAGTCGAGCCAGCACCGCAGCCTCTTGCTCGAACTGCCTGCGCAGCCCCTCCAAAGTCGCCGCTCCCAGGCCAGGCTGAGGTCTGAGCTCCTTGAGGGCCACCGGCACCTTGAGCCGCAGATCCCACGCCCTGTAGACAGCCCCCATACCCCCATCGCCCAAGGGGCGCACTACACGATATCGCTCCTGAACCACCGTCCCTGATTCTAGCATCGCCCCCTCCTCAGGCCTCTTCGAAAACCAACGCTATCTGCGCAAATCGCTACAGATCTCCGGACCGGACCCGTGCAAGGCGGCAAGGCAATGGTCAGACTTCGGTGAGGTGAGCGCCATTTGAGCTCCGGAGACCCTCCATACTACCCATCGCACTGCGCAGGAGACAGCCATGCTGGCGTGAGACACTGGCGGGCCCACCACGTCCTGATGCATTTTTTGCTGCATCCTGCTGCCTGTCCGGGCTCGGGTGCCGCGCGTGGTCGCCCTCCACCGCCAGCCGGTTGATGCACCAGCCGCAGGTCCTTGATGAATGCCATCGCCTCCCCGTAGCGCGCGTCTTGATCGCGTGCCGAGGCCCACAAAACCACGGTCTCCAGAACTTCGGAATTCTGGTTTGAGCTCGCGAGGAAAAGGAGGAGCCCCATAACTGTGGATATCCTACGCTGATCGACCGCCGCGTCCGAAACCTGTTCCAAGGCAGATTGGACCCCTAAGTGGCGACGCTGCTGCAGTGCACCATTCCCCTCCGCTGTGACTCGCTCTCGCCGCCACCTAACGACGCCAGCGCGGGCACAGCTTCCGTGCAACCGGAGAATTCGTAAGATTGCGCTCTCCAGAGCCATCGCCATTCACCAGGAAAACGTCAGAATTGCCCTCACCACCAACAGATTTCAGGTAGAGAATCTTGGATCCATCAGGCGAGAACTGAGGAGGCCAGCTGGCATCATAGGTAGACACAGCCTGATGGTATCCCCCCACACCCACCGTGATGACGTTGATCGTCTGGTTGATACCAAAGTAAACGTTCCGGCTTGCAGAGTCCCACTGAATACCGGCATCTTGGTTCAGCTTCCCCTGGTAGTAGAATTCCTCAGTACCACCGGCCAAGTCGCGCAACAAGACAGCATACTCGTATCCGGGCAGGAAATTGGTGATCAGCTTGTAGTTGCCGTTGGGCGATGTACAGACATCTGTGCGCTCGGTCACGGCGCACCCCGCGACACCCGCCAGATCGTAGGTCTGTCCGGACAGCGTCGACACCGTTGTCGCGCCATGCGCACACGTTGAATGATTGTAGTCGATGAGACCAATCTCTACCATCTGGCTCCACCCCGGGGCAGTCGCGTGGAGGTAGAAACCGTCTGCACTCTGCACGGTGAAGAGAATCTGCCCTACACCCTCGACCGCCGCCTGAGGCGGCACATCCGTTGCCTCAGATGCGACCACTGCCGGCTGAGATGGTCCACCGGCTACTGTGTCCACGCTCGCCGTGATCTCATCGATGTAGAGCCGCCCTGTCAGCGGCCCCGCACCAGGGCGATCCAGTACGATCGAATTGAACCTCACCGGGTAATCCACGCGTCCGTTGTCAGGCCCGGAGATATGGCCGGAGGGCCACGCCAGATCCGGTGCGAGGTACCCGACCAACTGCTGCCATCCAGCGCTTCCGACGCGTCCCAACGCCACCGACCACAGCTCGCCATTGGCATCTTCGATCCAGAGATTCAGGAAGTGCTCAGATCCGTCGCCATAGACCCAAGCCGCGAAAGTATTAGGAGAGCCACCGATGCTGCGAGCCTGTGTGAAGACGACAAAATCTTCGGACGTTGCCGGGAACGCATAGTCCAACTGAGCTGCCGAAGTCCCCGCCTTGACCTGCACGGTAGTCTGCGTGAGCTCGCCGTTGGCCTGGTCGCCACGTCGCCACGTGCCCCACTGCTCAAAATCAATCAGGGCGCCCGTCAGCACCTCAGCAGGCTCGGATGAAGGCTCCACCGTGGCAGTAGGTTTCGGTGTTGGGTTCTGTGAGCTGGATTCCGTGGCCTCAACAGTCACAGTGGCCGTCGCCGAAGGCGCAGCCGTCGCCGAGGGCGCAGGCGTCGCGGAGGGT
>JAGHDT010000152.1 GCA_021159805.1 Anaerolineae bacterium | reverse complement strand
TGACTGATGAGGGCAAAGCCCTGGTGGACGCGATGTCCGACTACAACCTCATGCTGGACATCAGCCATCTCTGGGATGAAGCCGCCCTCACAGTGCTCGATCGCTATCCCGGCCCCATCGTCGCCACACATGGCAACCCACGCGCCTTTGTGAACACACCACGACAACTCTCGGATGACATGATTCTCCATATTGCAGACCGCGAGGGTGTTGTCGGCGTGGTGGCCTACAACCGCTTTCTCGATCCCGAGTGGTATCCGGGACTGCGGCGCGTGCCGCTGTCCCGGCTCGTCGAGGCCATCGACCATATCTGCCAGATAACCGGTCACGCTGCCTCCGTGGGCATCGGCTCCGATTTCGACGGGGGCTTCGGGCGGGACTCAGTCCCCGCAGAGCTGGATTCCGCCGCTGACCTGTACAGGATTGGGGATCAGCTCCGCGCACGCGGTTACGCGGCGTCCGACACCGAAGCCATCCTTAGCGGGAACTGGCTGCGTGTGATGCGCACCGTGCTGGCTGCATTCTAGCATCGCCTCCGTTTCGCTCGTCAAGGAGCAGCTGGGGCCCGCAATTGGCCATGTTGCCTATCACCGCCCTGGCGGTGGCTGCCAGGGCATACGCTCTGACGAGGCACGCTCCTTGCCATCCACATCGATTATGGTATGATGAAGTCATTCCTGCCGTGTACGTGGAACCGAGCTGGGGTTTTGAGCCAACACTTAACATAATGGGAACCTAAGTCCTGAATGAGGATGCGGTAGCTCTCGGGCAAGGCACAATCATTCGGCTGGTACCCACCTGCGGAAGCAGGGTCAAAACCAACGGTGCACGGCACGGCGGGGACTTGCTTATGAGAGGGACCGCGCTGGAATATCCAGCGCGGTTCTTCTATTCTGGGGTCCCCCACCTGCGTCACGCCGACATTATGCAAAGCAGGCTTGACTTTGACCTTTGGCTATGCTATTCTCAAAAGGCTGAAGATACTATCAGCATTGTCCTGATATGCTTGAGGAGCCCATGTACTGGGAACGAGTCTCAGAGAAAATCTTCCTATTCACAAGTGATCGCTACGCTCTGGTTAACTCAACAGCTGTCCTAACTGAGCGCGGGACGGTTGTTATAGACGCATTACCATTCCCGGATGAAGCACGTCAAATCGCCCGCTTCTTGGAGATCCGCTCGGGGATGGATTTCTACTCTCTTATCCTGTCCCACCACCACATGGACCACGTGTACGGTCTGTATGCCTTTCCTGAGAAACTGGACGTCATCAGCTCCGAGCTGTGCCGACAGCGGCTGCTGGAAGTCGGGGAATCCTCTCTGGCACAAGCACGCGAAGGTGATCCGGCCTTCGAAGAGGTGACACTGCGTATACCCACCGTGACGTTCGACACGGGTGAACTTCTCGTAGATGCAGGGGACAAAACCTTCAGGCTGTTCCCGCTCCCCGGACACTCAGCCGACAATATCGGCATTCTGATCGAGGAAGACGAGGTCTTGATCACCGGGGACGCTGCTATGGCGATCCCGATCATTGCCGACGGTGACTGGCAGCAGGAAATCGACACGCTGAAGCTCATTAAGGAGATGAAGCCGGATACCGTAGTCCAGGGTCACGGCGAAGTCATCCTCCGCGGTGAGGTCAACACCGTTATGGATCTCTACATCAGCTACCTTGAATGCGTCCGTGAAAAGGCGGAACAGGTGCTCAAGAAGGGCAGAGACCGCAAGGAAGTCTGGGACATCCCCCTGGAAATCTGCGGCCTGGAGCGGGTCCCTTTGGGTGTCGCCAGCCACCAACTGCACATCGCCAACATCCTCAGCGTCTACGACAAACTGAAGGCAGAGCAAGAAGGGTAACCCCCGCGTGCAGCATCTTCCCGAAGTTCAGAGATCACGATCAGGCCTTCACCGCTGGCTTGATCGCTACCTTAAGTCCATGGAGCAGGAGAACGCGTCGAAGTATACGGTCAAGAACTACGGTACCGACATCGCCCAGTTCCTGGACTATTGCACAGATCAGGGAGCGACCACGCTCGCAGACCTCGACCGCGATCTCGTCCGCACCCACATAGAAATTCTGGATGAGACAGGGCACGTGCGTGCCAGTATCGCCCGACGTATCTTTGAGCTGCGCGCATTCGGTGACTTTCTCGTCCGCCATCAGGCCTGGTCTCAGAACCTCTTCCGCCGCATCTATGCCCCTCGGGTTCCGCGCAAACTTCCGCGCTATCTGACTGGAGAGGAAATCGGGCAACTCCTCGCGGTACCCGACACCTCGACCCCCAAAGGCCTGCGTGATCGAGCCATCATCGAAGTGCTCTACGCCTCCGGTGTCCGGGTTAGCGAGCTGGCCTCCCTCGATCTGAATGACGTCGATCTGGATATGGGCGAGTTGCGTGTGATCGGCAAAGGCAACAAAGAGCGCTTGGCCCTGCTGGGGCAGCCCGCGATCGCCGCACTGAAAGCCTACATCGACAGAGGGCGACCGGATCAACTCGACAAACACGCTACGCGAGCCATCTTCCTGAACCGCTTCGGTCAACGCCTCTCGTCACGCTCGGTGGGCACCATCGTGCGCAAAGCCGGCAATGCGGCCGGCATCGACAAGACCGTGACGCCCCACTTGCTGCGCCACACCTTCGCCACCCATATGCTGAATGGCGGCGCCGACCTGCGCGTCGTCCAGGAGCTGCTGGGACACGACAGCATTGCCAGCACGCAGATCTACGCCAGTATCACCCAGCGCCGCGCCAGAGAGATCTACCTTCGTGCACACCCGCGATCACCGGAGCATGAGTAGGCGAGCTTAAGGGACGGGGAGCGGACGGGTAGAGATGCGGAGGAGCCTGGGGGTTAGGAGAGATGACAGTGACACCAAGCGGTTTGCCAGTCAGAATACAGCAACATGTGAAGAGAGGCTGAGCCTTTGTGCTCAGCCTCTCTTGGTATCTGGTCTGTGCCGCAGACGGCTCAGCCGCCCGGGATCAGCTCCAGCTCTTCTGCGGGTCGCAGGACCATCTCTTCATTCTCACGATCCACGAGGATCACATCACCCACACGGTACTGGCTGGACAGCAACGCGTCAGAGATAAGCGTCTCCACTTCCTGCTGGATCAGGCGGCGCAGTGGGCGTGCTCCGTACTCCTGGCTGTAGCCGCTGGTCGCCAACCAATCCAGGGCCTCTCCGGTGAGCTGGATGTCGTAACCGTTCTCCAGCATCCGATCGCGCAGCTTGCGGATCTCCAGATGGACAATTTGGCGAATGTCCTCGTGATTCAGCGAACGGAAGACGACCACAGCGTCCACGCGATTCAGGAACTCGGGGCGGAAGAGCTTTCGCAGCCGACCCATCAGCTTCTGACGCATATCCCTATAGACGTGCACCTCATCGCTCTCAACAGACCCCACGGTGAATCCAAGAGAGCCTTGCCGCAAGACATCGTCGGCTCCGATATTGGAGGTCATAATCAGGATCGTGTTACGGAAATCAACCTTGCGCCCCCGCGCATCCGTCACCACACCCTCTTCCATCATCTGGAGCAGCATATTGAACATATCTGGATGCGCCTTCTCAATCTCGTCAAAGACAATGATCGAGTACGGCCGACGCCTGACCGCTTCCGTGAGCTGACCGGCGTCGTCATAGCCAACGTAACCAGGTGGCGCGCCGACTAGCCGCGCCACGGCGTGACGCTCCATGAACTCAGACATATCGATCTGTATCAGCGCATCTTCCGTGCCAAACAGGAAGCGCGCCAGCGCCTTAGAGAGCTCGGTCTTACCCACACCGGTCGGCCCAAGAAAGACGAACGAACCGATAGGGCGCCGGGGATCCTTCAACCCGGCCCTGGCCCGGCGCACCGCCTTGGCCACGGCCTCGATCGCCTCATCCTGGCCGATGATAGTCTCACGCAGCTCCCGCTCCATATCCAGCAAACGGCGAGACTCCTCCTCGGCGATCTGAGTTATGGGAATGCCGGTCCACATCGCGATAATCTCGGCGACATCATCCGGGCCAACAATGAGCCCCTCATCCTCTTCTGTACGCATCTGGCGGAGAGCCTCCATCCGGCTCTCCAGCGTTCCTTCCTCTGCCTTGAGGTCCGCCACTTCCTGGCGCTCACCATCAGCCTGGAGTTGAGCCTGACGCAAGCGGAGATCCTGCATCTGCTCGAAGACCTCGCGCAGCTGGATCGACAGCGGCGATTTGTACATCTTGACCCGAGAGGCCGCCTCATCCATCACATCGATTGCCTTGTCGGGCAGGAAACGATCGGGGACGTAACGGGCCGAGAGCCGCGTCGCCGCCAACAATGCTTCATCACTGATCACCAGTTTGTGGTGCTGTTCGTACGCGTGCTTGATACCCCGCAGGATCTCCACCGTCTCATCCTGCGTCGGCTCGTCGACCATCACCGGCTGGAATCGGCGCTCCAGCGCAGCATCGGACTCGATGTGCTTGCGATACTCATTCAGCGTGGTTGCACCTATACACTGAAGCTCGCCACGTGCCAGCGCCGGCTTGAGGATGTTCGCAGCATCAATCGAGGATCCAGCCGAACCGGCCCCGACCAGCATGTGCATCTCGTCGATAAAGAGGATCGTGTTACTGTCCTGCAGTTCCTTGAGGATCTTCTTTAGGCGCTCCTCAAACTGTCCACGATACATCGTGCCGGCCACCAAAGACCCCACATCCAATTGGATCAAACGCATACCCAGAATGGGACCCGGAACTCCACCAGAGATAATGCGTTGGGCCAGTCCCTCAACGATTGCGGTCTTGCCCACCCCCGGCTCCCCGATCAGGGCCGGGTTGTTCTTCCTTCGCCGAGCCAGGATCTGGATCACCCGCTCGACCTCTTCCTGGCGCCCAATCACCGGATCCAGCTGCCCCTCCCTGGCCATGGCCGTCAGATCGACGGCAACCTGCTCCAGCAGGGACTCCGAAGAGTCGGCGTGTCCCTCAGGTCGGCCGGCGGACCGGCGTCGTGAGGGCGAGGAAGCAGACGAGGCTGAAGCAGACGATGTCGGGCGCATCGGCATGAACCGCTCAACGCGCCGGCGAATCGTCTCCGCAGAGAGCCCTCCCTGGGTCAGCACCGCGATAATGACGCCCTCGTGTTGGCGCAGCAAGGCTAGGAGCAAGTGTTGAGTGTCAACCACAGAGCTGTTGTGCTGTTTGGCCTCTTCAAGCGACATCTGCAACAACATTTCAGTGGAGTGACGGAGCTCGGGCTCGGAGCCGGCAAGTGGTTTGGCGCTGGACAGACGAGCCACTGTCTGCAACGCCTGCTGTGGACGCAAACCCATATCACGCAAAACACGACCCGCGATCCCCTCGCCCTCCAACATCAGGCCGAGGAGGATGTGCTCGGGGCCGATCGTCGCATGGTGCATGCGCTTCGCCTCTATCTGGGCAAAGCGCAGTACCTCTTGTGCTGACGGTGTGAATCTCTCAAGCGGGTCAGCCATATCTATGCCCTCTATCTACTCCCACCACGCAATATTCCACAACCTACCAGTCACCACTATACACGCACTCTTACAACCACCAGCCCACCGGGCCACATTGACCCCTCTGAAGCAACTTAATTATATCACGAAAGGAAGTGACAGAGTAGAGATGGAATCCATACGCAACAGCGGGACCGCAGTACTGCGGTCCCGCTCTCTTCATCTCAACTCTGGATGCTAGCGCATCGCTTGCATCATCACGTCGACGAACTCTTTCCACTCATCCTCAAACAGATGGAAAGTCACGTTGTTGATCTCAACATGGTAGATCACCTCGTTGAGGTCCGCCTCGTTCGAGACCCACACGGTGTAGTTCTCAGACTCACCTAGCGTCTGGATCTTCGGTTCTTTGTTCACGAAACACCCCTGAACGGGCCAGCAGCACGCTAGCGCCGGCGACCTCGGTTGCCACCGCCCCGGCGGCCGCCGGAGGGAGGAGAATCCGAAGCCCGAGCTTCTTCCAGAGTCCAGCCCTGCAGCACAGCTTGGCGGGAGAGCCGGACCTTGCCATCGGTAACCGCTGTCACCATCACAAGCAGTTCATCGCCGACATTGGCGACGTCCGTCACCCTGTCGATTCGGCTATCCGAGAGCTGCGAGATATGCACCAGACCATCGGTGCCGGGCAGAATCTCTACAAAGGCGCCGAAGTCGGCGACGCGAACGACCTTGCCGGTGTAGATCTTGCCGGGCTCCGGGACTTCCATCATTGCCTCGATGTGCTTGAGCGCACGCTCGGCACCGTCGCCGCCCGGGGCCGCGATATAAACCGTACCATCTTCCTCGATGTCGATCTTGACCTCGTACTCAGACTGGAGGGCACGGATATTCTTGCCGCCGGGCCCGATCAGTGCGCCAATCTTTTCGACATCAATCTTGGTGGTCAGCATTTTGGGTGCGGAATCCGACAGCTTCTCGCGCGGCGCAGGAATCGTCGCCGTGATGACATCGATGATCTTCTCGCGTGCCACACGCGCCTGTTCCAGGGCCTCTGTCAGGATCTGCCGGCTCACGCCCATGATCTTGATGTCCATCTGCAGGGCGGTGATGCCCTCTTTGGTACCGGTGACCTTGAAGTCCATATCACCCAGATGGTCCTCCATCCCTTGGATGTCCGTCAACACGCGATAGCGGTCACCGTCAGAGACGAGACCCATTGCGATACCGCCGACAGGCGCCGAGATTGGCACACCGGCGTCCATCAGGGCCAGCGTGCTGCCACACACGGAAGCCATCGATGTGCTGCCGTTGGAGGCCATACACTCACTTACGACACGAATTGTATACGGGAACACGTCCTTGGAAGGGAGCACCGGCACCAACGCCCGCTCCGCCAAAGCGCCATGACCGATATCGCGGCGTCTGGGTCCGCGCAACACCCAGGTCTCACCGGTGGAGAACGGCGGGAAGTTGTAGTGGTGGATGTAGCTCTTTGTCTCCGCAGGGAAGAGATCGTCCATCTCCTGCCTCTCTCCCGGCATACCCAAGGTGGCCAGGCTTAAGACTTGGGTCTCCCCACGGGTGAAGAGACCACTCCCGTGGGGACGCGGGACCAGGTGTACCTCAGCCTCCAATTCACGGATGGTGTATTGATCACGGCCATCGGGCCGAATGCCCTCACCCAAGATCCGCTCACGCACCGTCTCTCTGAGAACGTCGTGGAAAGCGTTGCCAATCAGACGCGATGACCACCCGTTGGCCTCTGCTTCTTCAGCCAACGCTTCCTTGAGCTCGTCTTCCAGAGCGGTCAAAGAATCCGTGCGGTCACTTTTGAGTTGGGTGGTCGAGACGAGTTCCTTCACGCGGTCGGACATCAACTCGTTGGCCCGTGACGATAGGGATTCAGGCATCCCAAAGCGGACATAGTCATCACGCTTGGGCTTTCCGACTGCTGCCTGCATCTCGTTCTGAACACGGATCACATCCTGGATCGACTGATGCGCCAACTCAAGAGCGTCAAGCATCGTCGCTTCGGAGATGATATCGGCACCCGCCTCGACCATACTGATAGCCTCGGCACTGCCGGCGATCCGTAGGTCCAAGGTGCTCTCTTCCATCTGCTGGATGTTCGGGTTCACGACAAGCTCGCCGTCGATGAGACCGATGCGCACACCGCCCACCGGACCATCAAAGGGAATATCCGAGATCATCAACGCGCAGGACGCAGCAGTGATGGCCAACACATCGGAATACTCGCTCTCGCCCTGCGACAACGGTTGCACGATTACCTGCACATCATTATGGAAATCCTTGGGGAAGAGAGGACGAAGAGGCCGGTCGATCAGACGGCTGACCAGAATCCCCTGCTCCGACGGACGTCCCTCGCGACGGAAGAACGATCCGGGAATACGACCGGCAGCATAGAGCCGCTCCTCGAAATTACAGGTGAGCGGGAAGAAATCAATACCCTCGCGAGGGTTTCGGGACATTGTGGCTGTGGCCAGCAACACAGTGTCACCGGACTGGAGCAACAGCGACCCACCGGCCAACCGAGCAATCTTGCCCGTCTTGAAGATGAGCGTCTGGTCACCCAGTTTTGCTTCAAATACATGCTCTTCTAACACGGAAACCTCCTAATGCCGTCTTCCTCGGCGAGAGAAGGTAAGAAACTGGGAACTGCTGTGCAACAAGGCAGCCACGCTACCGTGCACCCCACTTCCCAATTCCCACCATCCATCCGCTGCGAGAAACCGGTCATTGCTAAAAGCTAAGACACAATCGCTTAGCTGACTACCCTATTACCAAAGAAAGACCAGTAGAGAGGGGATTCTCCCATCTCCACCCGTCTTTCACTGACTACCTTAGCCACCTTCTGAGCGATACGAGGTCTACCTGCGCAGGCCCAGGCGTTGAATCAACGATCGATAACGCTGTGCATCCTTCTTCCGAAGATAGCCCAGATGTCGTCGGCGATGACCAACCATCTTGAGCAAACCATAGCGCGAATGCTCATCATGTTTATGCACCTTGAGGTGCTCAGTCAGATCCGCGATACGATACGTCAGCAGCGCAACCTGAACCTCCGTCGATCCCGTGTCATTGGGCGTCATCGCATATTCCTGCATAATCTGTTCTTTTCGTTCTTTTGTTAGCACGACTTCCGACTCCTTAATAGAGAACCGACCAATCGTCCATAGCGTGTCGGTCAGTGGTCAACTTATCGGGCAGTATACCACGTAAGGCCATTTTGGCAACCTTCCAGGCCTGATGCAATGCGCTATAATGAAAGCCACCATCATGAGCGCACACGCTCCCCGAATGGCACACCCTGCCGGACAGCAATCCGGCGCCCACGGTGTGGGCCCACACAGAGGAGCTTAACCCAAGGAATCAGGAATGACTGACACGATAACTCTGAAACTCGACAGTATGGCACACGGTGGAGACGCGATCGGACGCCACAAGGGACGCGCGATCTTCGTGCCCTATGCGATTCCAGGTGAACAGGTGCGTGCCGAGATTACCGACGACCGCAAGCGCTATGCGAGGGCAAGGCTTATTGAGGTGCTGGAACCCTCGCCGGCGCGGGTCGAACCGCGCTGTCCATACTTCGGTTACAGCAAGTGCGGCGGCTGCCAATGGCAACACATCGATACCACCGTCCAAGCGCGTATGAAAGGCCTGGTCACGGTTGATCAATTACAGCGCATCGGCAAGTTCGAGAGTCCGCCCGTGTTCGAGCCTATCCCGAACGAGGTCGGCTGGGAATACCGCAACCACGCCCTCTTCCGTGTGGACCCTGACGGTCGGTTGGGGTTCTTGGCTGCACGCAGTCACAACGTCTATCCCATCAAGGACTGTCTCATCCTCCACCCCTTGCTGAGCCAGCTCTTCCAATCCCTTGACATGGTCTACCCTGAACTGGAATGGTTGGAGCTGCGCGCCGGAACCGCCACCGGCAGCCTGATGCTGCTCCTACAGGCAAGAGAGGAGGAGTCTCCCTCGCTGGAGGTCGACTTCCCGGTCTCCATCGTACAGATACGTCACGATGATGCTGTCGCGCCACTTGTCGGGCTGGACTATATCCTTGAGCACGTACATGACCGGGAGTTCCGCATCTCAGCGACCAGCTTCTTCCAGGTCAACTCTGCACAAGCGGCCCAACTGGTCAACATTGTGATGGGAGCACTAGATCTTAAGGGCCACGAACACGTCGTGGACGCCTACTGCGGCGTCGGGTTGTTCACCGCCTTTATCGCCGAAGAGGCCAGTTCCGTCACCGGTATCGAGGTCAACCCACCGGCGGTGGCCGACGCCCGCCACAACCTGGCGCATCTCGACAACGTGACCCTCCTGGAAGGCACAGTCCTGACGATGATCCACGAAGTCAGCAGAAAGATCCACGCTGTCCTGGTGGATCCGCCGCGTACCGGTCTTGAGCCCGAGGTGGTGGATGCGCTGGCCGAGCACAGCCCGGAACGCATCGTCTACGTCTCCTGCGATCCGGCCACGCTGGCCCGTGACTGCAGCCGGCTGGTCAAATATGGATACTCGCTCGAATGGGTCCAGCCCGTGGACCTCTTCCCACAGACGTATCACATTGAGAATGTCGCCCTCTTGGTGCGCTGAACGGGGACAAACAGCTTCAAACGTGTCACACGCCAGTCGGCCGGCCAAAGTGTGGATCGGGCGCCGAATGTCAACATCTTTATGGCTTGCGGAGCATACCATATCGAGCGCTTCTGGCGGTCGCTCAAGGTCGAAGACAGCTACCTGCGCGACTACGCCACGGAGCCTGATCTGGAGGCTGGTCTCCAGCGCCACTCCGCCTTCTGCAATGACGAGCGGCCGCATCAGAGCCTGAACTATACCGTTCCTGGTGAAGTCCATCAAAGCATGGTAACCTTGGTCTGTTAAGATGAAACTCCCACTAGTTTTGCCCCTTTCGTGGTCCAACACATGGGGCTCACTGTAGACACTACCTGACCATCCATGGCTTGCCTGGGCTGGCAGGCAGGCCGCTCTAGACGATCTCGACCTGCGAGCCGCTGTCGCTCTTGGACACATGAATCTGGGTGGGGAAGGCCTCACATAGCTCCGCGATGTGGGTGATAACGAGGATCATGTCGAAATCATTCTGTACAGCTTTGACGGCTTCGACGAGGCGCTGACGCCCATCGGCATCCAGGGACCCGAACCCCTCATCCACAAAGAGGGACCGCAGCCCCACACCGGCGCGCCGTGCCAGCATCCGTGAGAGCGCCACGCGAATCGCGAAGTTGATCCGGAACTTCTCGCCACCGGAGAACCCCTCGTAGGGGCGCGTGCCCTTCTCGTCGCTGATGATAATGTCCAGGGTCTCGCGAAGATGGCCTGATTTGGTCTCCCGCTGGGTCTCAAACCGCACGTGCATACGGCCGCCGGTCAGCAGCTGCAGGATGCGGTTCGCATCACGCTCCAACTCCGGCAGCGCATGTTCGATAATCATCGCGGGAATGCCGTTGACGCCGAAGGCATCGCGCAGCTCCGTCAAGATCACCACACGCTTGGCCAGGGATGCACGCTGCTCGCGCACGCCCTCGCTGCGGCGTTCCAGCGTCAGCAACGCCGCCAGATTCTGTCTCGCAGCACCGACATTCTGGCGCGCCGCAACCGCTTGTCGCCGAGCGGCGGTCAATTGCTGAGCCAGGACAGGCGTGCGGGCCAGCAGAGGTTCGATCTCGGCCAACGCCGCCGTCTGCTCCTCTCGATCCTTTGCGAGACGATGGCTACGCGTCCGTAGGCCGGTGATCTGCGCCTCAATGCGCGCAATCGCCGCGGACTCACCCTCCATCCCCACGCGTGCCTTCTCCAACTCGCGGTACTCGCGCTCGGCATCCTGCAGGCCGGCAAGCCGGCGCTGAACTGCTGCGTGCGCATCGCCGTCATATCCCAACGCTGCCACAGCATCCTTCACGCGCACCAATGAGGCCTGTGCCTCAGGCGCGAAGTCCGATGTGCTTAACCGTGCCTGCAGCACATCCTTGTCCACCACAATCTGCGCCAGGGCGGCACGTTCATTGTGGACGTAATCGGCCGACTCCAGTCGCGGGCTGAGCGCGGCAATCTGTGCTTCCAGTGAAGCAGCCCGCTCACGAGCTGCATCGCCCTGCTCGATCTGCTGCTGGAGCCGGGCCAAGGCCTTCTCCTGCCCGGAACGGGTACGTAGTTGGTGAGTCAGCACCTCAATACGTGACGCCAACGCCTGGTGGCCGCGCTCCAAATCCGCGAGTCCGGCACGCTTGGTGCGGAACTCGTCGCCCATAACCTTGCCCTCGGCCTCAATCTCGGCCAGCACGCGTCGGTGGTGCTCGGGCGAGAGCGGCTGTCCGCACAGTGGACAGTCGGCCCGGGCCACTGCCAACGCGTCGAGCCGGGCCTTGGTCTCAGCCATATTGTCCCGCAGCTGTCGGTTCCGCTCTCGAAGCCGGCTCTGATCGACTTCGTTCTCCTGCAGCAGTGCTCGAACACCATCTAGCTCCTTGGCCGCAGCATCCGATTCGGTAACGCGCGCTGCAGCGACTTGCAGCTCATCAGCCAGCCGCTCACCGGGAAATCGCTCGGTGAGCAACGCCACCTGAGTTCTGAGGTCACTGAGATCCCGTTCGAGAAGCATCCGAGCATCTCGAACCGCCCGCTCCAGGCGTGTCTCCTCACGCTCTAGGGCACGGAGGTGGTCGGACAACGCGTCGCGGGCCGCTGCGATCTGAGCCTCAAGACCGGACCTCTCTGTCTGCAGTTGGGCCGCCTGACTCAGCCTCTGGCCAAAGACCCTCTCCTCCACCCGGGCATCGTGGTAAGCCCGATACTGGGACTCGATCTTCGGAGCACGATCGACCAGCTTCCGGTAGTACGCAGACCGTTCTTGATGGGCTTCCTGATCGACAGAAAGCGCAGCCAACTCGCGCTCGGCCTCCGCGTACCGGCGATCGAGGTCATCCAACTGGCGCTGAAAGGCAAGCACCTGCTCGCGCACTCGGGTAAGTTCATCCACCTCGGTCTGCGCTTGCTGCAGGACGGCGTCGGCCACAGAGGCCTCAACCTCTGACTGCTCAAGCCGCGCCTCGAACTCCGGACGACGCGCCAGCTCGGCCTCTGTCTCCTCCAGCCGCCGGTTGACCTCTTTCAGCGCGCCTTGAGCGTCGGACAGCTTCACGCGAACACGATCTTGATACTCAACCCACCGATCCAGGCCCAAGAGAGTACTCAGTACTTGTTTTCTCTGTCCGGGGGACTGAACGGTAAACTCATCAGCATGGCCCTGCCGCAGATAAGCGGAGTTAACGAACGTGTCGTAGTCAAGACCCAGGTAATCCACGATACGGCGCTGCGTTTCGCGGATGCTGCCAGCGGTGAGGATGCGCCAGCCCTCCTCGGTTTCTATCTCGAAGTCCAGCACCGAACTCACAGCACGCCGACCGCGCTGCTCACGTCGACGAAGGATGCGGCAGCGATGCTCAGCGCCGTCCTCATACGGCATTCTGAACAGGTACTCGACCTCCATCGCCGACTCACCGTGGTAGACCAGATCTTCATCGTGGCCGTGCGGTACACGCGACCGGCCCCACACCGCCCACGTGATCGCATCCAGGAGCGCTGATTTGCCGGCGCCGTTCTCACCCACCAGGCTGGCGAGATGCACCCCCCGAAAATCAAGATCCGTCTCCCGGTGGGATAGGAAGTTGCGTAGATGGAGAGATTCTGCGATCATACTATAACAACAGCGTCGCGGGCACTAGCGGTCGCCCTTGAAGCCCCGTGCGACAATGAACGATTCCCAGCTCTCGTTGCGGGTCGCCGGCGGCGTGTGCACTTTGACGGGACGGAAGAGCCGCTTGACATCGCGTATCAAGGCAGGGAGATCCTCGCCTTCGAATACCTTGAGGACCATGTTGCCATTGGACACCAGCAACTTCTGAGCAACCTCGAATGCTGCGCGGGCAAGCTCTATCGAGATCACGTGATCCCGGAGCTTTATACCCGTGGTTGAGGGCGCCGCGTCACTGAGCACGACATCGACCTTGCGTCCCGCCGTCTCAATGACCTGAGCCTGCACCTCGGAATCGGTCATATCCCCCTGAAGCATCGTCACCCCGTCGACAGGCTCAATCGGCTGCAGATCCAGAGCGATAACCCGGCCTCGCCCACCAACGATCTTGGTCACAACCTGGCACCACGAGCCGGGGGCCGCCCCCAGATCGATGACGATATTGCCCTTGCGGATAATCCGGTACTTCTCCTGAATCTGCAGCAGCTTGTAAGCAGAACGCGCCCGGTAGCCCTCTTCTTTGGCCATACGGAAGTAGCGATCCAGATGCTGTTGTTTGCGCCAGTGGCTCATATCAGCTTACTCCTCACCGGGCCTGGTCGCGAATTCAGCTAACTGCGACAAGAGATGATCCGGCACCAGCGCCTCTATGTAGGTTCCCTCGCTCTGATGAGTCTCTTCCTGAATGAGTCCGCGTTCGTGGATGAGGCTTACCAGATCGCCACGAGCGAACGGCAACAGCACTTCGATACGGCGCCTATCTGATTCCAGAACAGTCTCAATCTCCGCCAGGACGTTCTCCAACCCATGGCCGGTCAGCGCCGATACGGCGACGCTGTCCGCCAGATTGCTCAACGAAGCGCAGGCCGTCTCAGGATCCCGAAAGCGATCGATTTTGTTCAGCACATTGATGATCGGCAGCTCATCAGCCCCGATCTCCTTGAGGGTCGCATAGACGGTGCGCACCTGATCCATGGCATGGGGATGGCTGACGTCGATCACGTGCACCAGAAGATCAGCCTCCAGCACCTCTTCCAACGTCGCACGGAACGACGCAATGAGGTCAGTTGGCAGCTTCTGGATAAAGCCGACGGTGTCGGTGAACAGGATCACAGCTCCCCCCGGCAGCGTGACACGGCGGGTCGTGGGATCGAGCGTGGCAAACAGTTGGTTAGCCACGTAGATACTCGATCCACTCAGCGCGTTGAGCAGCGTGGATTTCCCGGCATTGGTATATCCTACCAGAGCGACCGTCGGCAGACCCTCGCGGCGCCGCTGTTGTCGCTGCCGCAAACGTGCCGCCCGGACTTCCTCCAATTCACGCTTGATCTGTGTGATGCGCCGGCGAATCACAAATCGGTCCATCGCCAACCTGGTTTCACCAGGACCGCGCAGGCCGACACCCCCTGTGCTTCCACCGGCGCGACCACCCGCCTGACGCGTCAATGCCTGCTCGGTCCACGTCTGCGTCAGGCGCGGCAACCGGTACTTGTACTGAGCGAGTTCCACTTGCAGCGCGCCTTCCCGCGTGCGGGCATGTTGGGCAAAGATGTCCAGAATCAGCCCGGTGCGGTCGATCACCTTCACGTCGCCACCAAAGATGCTCTCCAGCCCGCGCTGGTGGCGTGGTGCCAGCTCGTCATCAAACACGACCACATCGACCTGCCGCGAGCGCAGCTCGTCGGCGATTTCCTCAGCCTTGCCCGCGCCAATAAACGTCGCCGGGTTGGGGCGCTGCCGCCTCTGGGTCGTAGAGCCGACCACCTCTAGACCAGCCGTGCCGGCCAAACGGGCCAACTCAGCCATGGATTCCTCAGCCGGCCAGTCACCGGGCACATACCGCCCTTTGGGAATCTCCTTCCATTCTACCCCCACCAAATAAGCTTGTTCAGGCGGAGCGATATTCTCTCGTGCGGACTTGCGTCGACTCATAATCCTCCTGGGGCCACTGGGGGAAAACTGATACTCCCGGCAGCCCAACACTGCGTCCAGA
>JAGHDT010000201.1 GCA_021159805.1 Anaerolineae bacterium | reverse complement strand
CGGAGATGGCAGCCGCTGCGGGCATGTCAATCATGCCGCACAGCCCCAAGGTCGGCTCAGAGGCCGCCGCAGTGCTCCACTTCTGAAACACGCCTTGGCAGTTTAGGCCCTGACTATGCCCGGCATCGCGATCGGCTGTGGTCCAGAACGGCTCCTCGTGCGCTGTCATTGATAAGGAGAGCAGATGAATCTCTATGAAAGATTCCTGCAGCCGGTTAGGATAGCGTCGCTTGAGGCATATCGATTCCAGGGCCACTTTCTGGTGCAGGTGACCTCAGAAGAGGGTGTCACTGGCGTGGCCACGGTGAATGACCGTCTCGCTTACCTGTGGCCCATATTTCAACACTTCATCGTTCCCTATTTTGTGGAAAAGGATGCCCGTGATCTGCCGAGCCTTGTCGAGGGCGTGTATACCTATCGCAGCGTCTACAAGCTGGCCGGTATCGCGCTCTGGAACCCCATTGCCTACGCGGAGCTCGCTATCCTGGATCTACTCGGCAAGTTGGCGGATTGTCCGGTGGGCGATCTGCTGGGCGACGTGATCCGCCAGGACATCCCGGTCTATCTCTCCAGTCTACGGCGTGACACAACGCCCGAGGAAGAGGTCGCCTGGCTGGCAGATCGACTGGCTGAGACCGGCGCGACTGCCGTCAAGCTCAAGATCGGCGGACGGATGAGCCACAATGCGGACGCATCGCCTGGCCGTACGGAGCGTCTGATTCGGCTGGCCCGCAAGACCTTCGGCGATGGCATCACGATCTATGTCGACGCCAACGGATCCTACGATGCTGACCACGCAATCGAGGTGGGGACGTTCCTGGCTGGGCACGGCGTCGATTTTCTGGAGGAGCCGTGCCCGTGGCAGGCGTACTGGGAGACGAAGCGCGTGGCGGATGCGCTGGTGATGCCCGTGGCCGGCGGTGAGCAGGATTCCAGTCTGGAGACGTTTGCGTGGATGATCCGCGACCGCGTGGTCGATGTGGTCCAGCCGGATGTGATGTACAATGGGGGCTTGATCCGAGCGCTGCAGGTGGCGGAGATGGCAGCCGCTGCGGGCATGTCAATCATGCCGCACAGCCCCAAGGTCGGCGCAGAGGCCGCCGCAGTGCTCCACTTCTGCTCAGTGGCCGAGAACATGGGGCCGTATCAGGAATGGCGCGGTGAGTATACTGAACCGGCTTCATGGTGTTCGCCCGCGTTCGAGATTCGCAGTGGATGTGTCCATGTGCCGACAGGGCCTGGCCTGGGTGTAGAGTACGACCCAGGGATTTGGGAGAGGACAGAGCGGCTTATCTAGGTGTGGGAGGCATGGGATGAAACGACTACGTGTAGAGGACATACAGACCACGGATTCCCGGCTGCTGCCGGCGCTTCTGGGCGACAAGGCGATCAGCCACGGTGGTATCTACGTCTTCAAGCCCGGCGAGACTGCGCATCCCGAGGCGCGTCACGTCCACGAGGACGCCGACGAGGTCTTCATCTTCATCCAGGGCCAGGGTGTGCTCCCCATCGACGGGGTTGACTATCCGGTGCGCACCGGCGATGTCGTCATCGTCGAGGCGGGCGAGGATCACCACACGCGGAGCTCAGTGGACGATCTACTGGTGGCGGCGTGGTATGAGATGGAGGCGAAAGGATAACGATTCACCATTCACGATTCACTTGCTGTTGTGTGAGGTGGTTGCGGAGATGAAGGTAACCCTCTTGAGCGGACCTGAATTGTGAATCGTGAATCGTGACGGCCTCGACCAAGGAGAATCACCACACGTATGGGCAAAATACTCGTTCTCTACGACAGCAAAACCGGCAACACGGCCAAGATGGCGGGGCACGTGGCCGAGGGCGCGCGACAGATCTCAGGAATGGACGTGCGCGCGCTCCATGTCGACGAGGCCACACTGGAAGATGCACTGTGGGCTGACGGCATCGCCACGGGCACGCCAACGTATGTTGGCCTTGCGTCCTGGAAGATGAAAAAGTATTGGGATGATCTCTCTCACCCTACGTGGGGCAAGATGGACGGCAAGATCGGCTGCGCGTTCTCGACCGCCGGTGGGTGGGGCGGCGGCGCCGAACTGACGTGTATGTCAATTCTGATCATGATGATGAATGTCGGGATGCTGACCTTCGGCGTGACCGACTATACCGGCCATCAGTTCACGCTGCACTACGGTGCGGTCACGGCCGGCAGCCCGCGCGAGGACGCTGCCATTGAGGCGGGGCGCCGGCTCGGTAAACGTCTGGCCCAGTGGGTCGCGGTCTATGTGGATGGGCGCCAGGATCAGCATCCTGGGCCTATGAAGGATCGGAACTGAGGAGCAAGGCTATGGCAGATGATGTAAAAGCATGGGAAGAGACAATAACCCTTCCGACGTATGCGCCCCCGGCACCGGATGTGAATCCGATGTTCCTGGAGAAGCGCGTCAACCAGGGCACCAGTGGACGGGTCTATCCCAGGCCGTTCTTGGACAAGCTCTCCAATGAGAGCAGGCCTCAGGAGTATCAGGCGGTCTACATTGAAAATGAGTACCTCCGGCTGATGATACTGCCGGAGATCGGCGGGCGGATTCATGAGGCGCTGGATAAGACCAACGGGTATCACTTCATCTATCGCCAGCATGTGATCAAGCCGGCGCTGATTGGGCTCTTCGGCTCGTGGGCCTCGGGTGGGATTGAGTGCAACTGGCCACAGCACCACCGCCCTTCCACCTTTATGCCGGTGCAGCACCTGATCGAGGAGCAGCCGGACGGCAGCAAGACGGTCTGGCTGAGCGAGAACGACCCGATGCAGCGGATGAAGGGGATGGTGGGCATCTGCCTCACTCCGGGGAAGGCCTTCTTCGAGATGAAGGTCCAGCTTTACAATCGCACCCCTGAGGTTCAGACCTTCCTGTGGTGGCTCAACGTCGGCGTGCACGTCCACGACGAGTACCAAGTTGTCTTCCCCCCCGATGTCACCATCGTCACGGATCACTCGAAGCGCTCAATGGCGCGCTACCCGGTGGCGCACGAGACCTACTACGGCATCGACTACAGCAATGAGGGGAAGGGGACCGACCTCAGTTGGTACGATGCGATCCCCGTGCCGACGTCCTACTTCGTATGGGACACCGATTACGATTACTTCGGCGGCTACGACCACCGTGCCGATGCGGGCATCATCTATGTCGCCAATCGCTACATCGCGCCGGGCAAGAAGATGTTCACCTGGGGTGATGGCGAGTTCGCCAAGGGGTGGGAGGCCAACCTGACGGATGCGGATGGCCCCTATATTGAGCTGATGGCCGGCGTCTATACGGACAATCAGCCGGACTTTTCGTGGTTGCAGCCCTATGAGACCAAGACGTTCAGCCAGTTCTGGTATCCCGTACAGAAGATCGGACCTGCAAAGAACGCTAACTGCCGGGCTGCCATCAACCTCGAGGTCAAGGACGGCACCATTAAGGTCGGCGTGGCGGTGACCGAGCGTATGGCCGGAGCATCGTTCACTCTGATGGCCGGCGCCAACACCTTGATGGGACGCACCGTCGTGCTTCTGCCGGGCAAGCCCTTTGTGGCCAAGATGGCCTGTCCGGATGGTGTGGGGGAGACCGATCTACTGCTGCGGCTCTGCGATGCCAACGGGCACGAGATCATCCGCTATGCGCCGCAGGATATTGACGTGCCGGAGCTGCCGGAGGCCAAGACCCCGCCGCCGCCGCCCGAGGCTATCGATACGGTCCAGGAACTCTATCTGACCGGGCTGCACCTGGAGCAGTATCGCCACCCCACGATCGGATCGGAGCCGTATTGGGAGGCCGCGCTGGCCAAGGATCCCACGGATGTCCGCTGCAACAACGCTATGGGCTTGGTCGCCTACCGCCGCGGGCAGTTCGCTAAGGCTGCTGCGTACTTCCGGACAGCGATCGACAAGTTGACCCGCCGGAACCCGAATCCTCGCGATGGCGAAGTGTCCTACAATCTGGGCGTCACGCTGAAGGCCTTGGGCAATCCGGATGGAGCCTATGCCGCACTCTACAAGGCGATCTGGAGCTATGCCTGGCAGGCGCCGGCCTACACCACGCTGGCTGAGATCGACTGTCTGCGGGGGGATTACGAGCGGGCGCTGGAGCACTTGACCCGATCCCTCCAGACCAACACAATGAACATAAAGGCCCGTAACCTGAAGAGTGCGGTGCTGCGCCGGTTGGGCCGTTTCACCGAAGCTGCAGCCATGGCGTGCGAGACGGTGGCACTCGACCCGCTCGACATGGCCTCTCGGAACGAAGCTGTACTGATCAGCCGGGCTCAGGAGAAGCCAATCGCGGCCGAGAGTCAACTCGCGGAGCTGATCGAACTGATGGATGTGCCGGACGAGCTATCCAAGATTCAGTCCTATCTGGATCTGGCGTTCGACTATGCCAATGCGTCGTTGTGGGTTGAGGCCGGGGATCTGCTGTCCCGCCTGGTGAACCCCGATGACGGCAGCGCCTTCCCCACCGTGCTCCACGCGCTGGGCGCCTTCGCTCACCAACTGGGCCACGAGAGTGAGGCCAGGGCCTACCTCGCGCGTGCGTCTGAGATGCCCACCGACTGCTGCTTCCCGGTGCGCCTGGAGGAAATGTCGATCCTGGAGTACGCGCAGTCGGTGATGCCCGATGACGCGAAAGTCGCCTATTATCTCGGCACCCTGTACTACGACAAGAAGCGCTATGATGAGGCAGTTGCCAACTGGCAGCGCGCGACCGAGCTGGCGCCGGCATTCTCGATCCCGTGGCGCAACCTCGGTATCG
>JAGHDT010000528.1 GCA_021159805.1 Anaerolineae bacterium | reverse complement strand
TCTTTATATTGAGGCGCTTAACTTAGCGGGTATTCCCTTTGATCTGTGGGACACGCGCTCCGGGATTGGGGGGACGCCGCAGGTCAATTCGCCGAATGAGGAGTCCCTGGGGCAGTACCCGATCGTCCTTTGGTTCACAGGTTATGACTGGTACGCGCCGATTGAGGCTGTGGAGGTCGACCGTCTGCTGGCGTATCTCGATCAGGGCGGTCGACTGTTGCTCTCCTCTCAGGATTTTGTCTATCATCACGAAGAGAGCCCTCTGGCGGACCGACTGGGTATTCTGTTGGCAGAGTGGACCGACAAGGTGACGAGGGCCAGTGGTGTGACCGAACATCCTGCCGGTGGCAGCTGGGGGCCGGTATCGTTGGACTACCCCTTCCCCAACTGGTCCCATACCGTTGAGCCCGTCCCCGAAGCTGCCCCAGTCCTGCGAGGACAGCTTGGGCAGCCCGCGGGGATCGCGACCGGCTCACCCGGAGATAGGGCGGGACAGACGTTGTTCTATGCGCTCCCACTGGAGTCACTGCCATTGGGAGTTCGCAGCGAGGCTTTGTCAGACGCCATTGGCTGGCTTTCACCTCTGGGGGGCAGCCAGTGGACCGTTTCCCCGACGGTATGTGCGCCAGGTGACTCCGTGACATTCACACTCGTGCTCCACAATAGTGAGCGTTCCGCCATCACAGCTGCGATCGTCCATCGGGTGCCCGCGGATTTTGCTGTCACACCGGGACACTTGCCGCCAGAGCTGTACTATGATCCGGTCTCTCGTGAGCTCACATGGTCTGGTTTGGTCGCTCCTGACGTACCAGCCACGGTAAGTTGGCATGCAGTCTGGCTGGGGGTGCCGTCGCCCACGAGTTCGCCCACGGTGACGCTGACGTTGCCGGCGTGGGGACTCAGTTATTCCAAGATGGCTCCCTTCTATGGCGCGGGGCCGGATCTGACATCTAGTGAATGGCTCTCGGCTGGGCTGGACACGGTGCGCACCCGGGTCCCGGTATCGTTGACCTTTGCCATACGCAATGAGAGCGCGATCGCTGCAGATGATGTTGCGCTATCGTTCTGGATGATGCAGGGTATCAGCCCAATCACGATCTCTACGCCGCTCACCCACGGTTCGGTTCTGGCAAGCTGGAGTGGTGTCCTGGCACCTTATGAGACCCAGACGGCCACCATCCAGATTCAGGGGCAGGCTTGGGGTGTGCCGCTCCGGGTGGATGCGCTGCTCACGACCGGCACAGGTCACCGGTGGGAGGATTCCCTGTGGCTGGAGTTCGATCCATGGCAGAGCTATCTGCCCATTGTGATGCGCGTGCGCTAGACTTGCTATTGCAGTTGGCGGATGACCAAGACGACCTTGCCCTGCACCTGGACGTGGTCCGTCGGAACGTAGATAGGATCCATGGTGGGGTTTGCGGGCTGCAGCCGGATCTGCTTGCCCTCGCGGTAGAACTTCTTCAGGGTGGTTGACTCCTCGTCGGTGAGCCACACTGCGGCCATCTGCCCATTCTCGACGCGATCCTGGTGTTTGAGGATCACGATGTCCCCGTCATTGATCAGCGCGTCGATCATGGAGTTCCCCTGGACCTTCAAGGCGTAGAGGTCGGAGATATCGCGACCGAAGAGCGCACGGTTGATCTCTATGGTCTCACTGCCGGCCAGTGCTTCCACATTGATGGGGACGCCGGCGGCAATATAGCCCAGGAAGGGAATCGGGAGCAACTCGCCATCGTTGACTCTGACGGCGACGTCCTTTGTCGCGGTCTTGATCAGCTGAATCGCCCGCGACATGGATGGTTCTCGGAGGATCAGTCCGCGTTCCTCAAGACGCTTGAGATAGTACGTGACCAGCGAAGTGGAGTTGACGCCGATGGTGTTACCGATCTCGCGCACGGTAGGGGGATAGCCGTGTTCGTCCACATATTGTGCGATGCAATCCAGTACTTTCTGCTGCCGCTCAGGTAGCTGCTTGGCCATTTTCTCCTCCAAATCGCTCAGTGTTGATGCTCTGCCTATGGTGTATGGGTGGTTCTTTCGCAATATCCCAATATCCCAATAACATTGTACTCGATCATATGTTCTAAGTCAAGCCTCAAATAGAACATGTGGGCAAACTCGTAGCAGGTTGGGTTGGGTGTAGTATTCCCGTCATTATGATATAATAATCAATATAGTATCTGACATATCGGACGTGTGAAGGGAGGCCAGCTATGAGTGAGTGTCTGACGCACGTTGTGAAGCGCACCGGGGCCGTGGTGCCGTTCAACCGCGGGCGTATTACCAATGCCATCTATCGTGCCGCTGTCGCCGTAGGCGGGCGTGATCGGAGCACTGCAGAGATGCTAACCGATCAAGTGGTGGCTATCCTGGAACGCAACTGTGATGACAACCGGATTCCCACGGTGGAGGAGATACAGGACTTCGTGGAGCGCGTCTTGATCGACAACGGGCACGCTCGTACGGCCAAAGCCTACATCCTCTACCGCCGCGAGCGCGCAATCCGCCGTGAGCGTCGTCGGGAGGGCAAGACTCAGCGCGACCCGGAGAACATTCCCTACCGGAAGCTGTGGGAGGTCCTTAACTGGGCTGTGGACCACAACGTTCACAATGTCTATCGTCTGAACGAGCGCCTTGCGCGGGGAGAATTCCTGGATATTGTGCACGAATCGGATCAGGCCTATGAGTTGGATGTGGATGATGCTGCTGCCAAGATACTGAACAATCGGGAAGCTGTGCGTGTTGTGATCATCGCCGGCCCGTCATCCTCCAACAAAACGACGACTACGGTCAAGCTGGGTGAGCGACTGGAGCGTGAGGGCATGGGCTTGGTCTCGCTCAACGTCGATAACTACTTCTTCAATCTGGACATGCATCCGCGGGACGAGTTCGGTGACTACGACTTTGAGACCCCACAGGCTTTGGATCTGGCTTTGATCAATGAGCATCTGCAGCGGCTTATCGCGGGCGATGAGGTCATGCTTCCCTACTATGACTTCAAGACAGGGCGGCGGCAGCCCGAGGTCACGCCGCTGCGTGTACGGTCCGACCAGATCATCTTGATCGACAGTCTCCACGGGCTCTATAAGGGCATGACGGAGGCCGTCCCTGCGGAACAGAAGTTCAAGCTTTACATCGAGACGCTCCTGCAGATGAAGGGCCCGGACAACAACTACATCCGTTTCACCGATCTGCGCCTGATGCGGCGAATGGTGCGCGATGCGCGCGAGCGGGCCTATGATCCGCGCCAGACGTTGGAGCATTGGCACTATGTCCGCAGCAGCGAGCTGCGTCACATCATCCCCTACGTGAACACCGCTGACTACGTCGTCAACAGTGCGACGCCCTACGAGCTGCCGTTGATGCGGGCGCTTCTGTGTTCCCACTTCGCGGACTGGGTGCGCGAATACAAGGATGACCCGACGCGTGTGGATGCCTATCTCCGCGCGGATCGTGTCTACAACCTGCTGCAGGCTATCATCCCTGTCGATGACGATTCCGCGGTGCCGGCCACATCCCACATCCGCGAGTTTATCGGCGGTTCAGCGTACAAGCTGCACTAGGAAGAGTCAGCGAATGGAGCGACTGAGCGATTGAGCGATTGAGCGATCAAGCGAGAAAGCGAATGAGCACTTATCGTTTGTCGCCCTCTGGTTCCACAGCTTTCTACTCGCGGGCGTGGCCCTCGGCCAGTGCCCGCTTTTTTCGCTTGCTCGCCTTATCGCTTTCTCGCTCATTCGCTGATTATTTCATTCTTCTGTCATCCCCAACGCCTCGACGAGGAACGCCCACATGTCCGCGCGCTCTTCGATGAGGAGCTTGGTCGGCTTGCCGACGCCGTGGCCGGTCTTGGTCTGGATACGAATGAGCACCGGTGCGTCGCCTTGCTGGGCAGCCTGGAGGGCGGAGGCGAATTTGTAGGAGTGCGCTGGCATCACGCGGTCGTCGTGATCCCCGGTGGAGATCAATGTTGGTGGGTAGATGGCCGGTCGAGTGTTGTGCAGCGGTGAATAGGCGTAGAGCGTCTTGAATTGCTCCGGATCATCGGACGAGCCGTAGTCGCTGACCCAGGCCCAGCCGATAGTGAACTTGTGGAAGCGCAGCATATCCATCACGCCGACGGTGGGCAGTGCGGCGCCGAAGAGATCCGGCCGCTGGGTGAGACACGCTCCGACCAGCAGGCCACCGTTGGAGCGTCCCTCAATGGCAAGCTTGGGCGTTGACGTGACCCCCGATGCGATCAGGGTCTCGGCGCTGGCGATGAAGTCGTCGAAGACGTTCTGTTTGCTGTGCATCGTGCCCGCCTGGTGCCAGGCCTCGCCGTATTCCCCGCCACCACGCAGCGTGGCGACGGCGAGCACCCCGCCCATCTCCAGCCAGACAAGCCGGCTGACCATGAAGCTAGGCGTGATAGAGATATTGAAGCCGCCATAGCCATAGAGCAAGGTGGGGTTCTGCCCGTCCTTGGTCCAATCCTTGCGATGCACCAGGAAGATTGGCACCCGGGTGCCATCCTTGCTCGTGGCGAAGATCTGTTCCGTGATATAGCGCTCCGCATCGAAGTCCACGTCCGGCCTGGCGATCTCCGTGTTTTCCCCGGTCTCGAAGTCGAAGCGGTACGCC
>JAGHDT010000255.1 GCA_021159805.1 Anaerolineae bacterium | reverse complement strand
CTGTGAAGTTCAGCTTGTGCAAGCCCGACCCGGCGTTTATGGCGAAGATCGCCTTCATCCCCTTCGGGATCCAGCCGAAGGAATGGCTTGACAAGACCGGTGGTACGGGCGAAATCCTCGAGAAGCCAGTCGGGACCGGTCCCTATGCTATTGAGAGCTGGAACCGGGGCGACAGCATCATCTTCAGCCGCTTTGATGAGTACTGGGGCGAGAAGGCCAAGACAAAAACCCTGGTCTTCCGCTGGGCAACCGAAGGTGCGGCTCGACTGTTGGAGCTCCAATCAGGCAATGTTGACTACATCACCAACCTCAGCCCGGATGATTTCGAGACTGTGCAGAACGACCCTGCCCTGACCTTCTTGCCGGTCGCCGGCCCCAACATCCTCTACCTGGCAATGACCGATACCTTTGAGCCCTTCAACGACGTCGCTGTGCGCCAGGCCATCGCTATGGGTATTGACCGCCAGCGCATCGTGGATAACTTCTTCCCCGACGGCTCTGAAGTGGCCTCCCACTTCACGCCTTGCAGCATCCCCAATGGCTGCGCCGGCGATGCTTGGTACGACTTCGACCCCGTTGCGGCCAAGGCTTTGCTGGCCGATGCTGGCTACCCTGACGGTTTCAAGACCGCCATCTACTACCGCGACGTCTTCCGCAGCTACCTGCCGGAGCCAGGCCTCGTGGCGGTCGAATTCCAGACCCAGCTCAAAGAGAACCTGGGCATCGATGCCGACGTGATCGTGATGGAATCCGGCGAATTCATCGATGAGTCCACTGGTGGTCGTCTTGACGGACTCTACCTGCTGGGCTGGGGCGCTGACTATCCTCACCCCACCAACTTCCTTGACTTCCACTTCGGCGCCAGCAACCCGCAGTTTGGCGACCCGCATCCCGAGATCTACGAAGTTCTCGAAAAGGCCTCGCAGATCGGTGATACCGCCACTGCCGAACCGCTCTACGCTGAAGCCAACAACCAGATCAGGGAACTGGTGCCGATGGTGCCCATCGCTCATGGTGCCGCCGCTAATGCCGCCCTGGCTACGCTTGAGGGGGCTTACGCGCCGCCCTTTGGTGCCCCCTACTTCGCTCTGATGGACTCCGGCAAGGATACCGTGGTTTTCATGCAGAATGCTGAGCCTATCAGCCTCTACTGTTCCGACGAGACCGATGGCGAATCGCTGGCGCCTTGCTGGCAGACCCTCGAGCCCCTCTTCCGCTACAAGCCAGATTCCGGCGATGTGGAGCCTATCCTCGCGACCGGCTGCGAGTCCAACGCTGACGCGACTGCGCGGGGCTGCACCCTCCGCGAGGGCGTGAAGTTCCACGATGGCTCCACGCTTGACGCTGAGGATGTACTTGCGTCTTGGGGCGCCGGCATCGACGCCAGCAACCCCAATCACGCGGGGAACACAGGTTCGTTCGAGTACTACAGCTACCTGTGGGACGGTTTGATGAACCTTGATGAGTAGCCCGTTGACGTCAGTTTGACCAACTGTTGGGAGGCGATGCATCTGAGATACGAGCTTCTATCGCTTCTCAATGCTCTGTGATTGAGTAGTACTGCGTACTGCGTATCAGGGTTTACCCTCTTGCGCAGTACGCAGTGTCACGATACTGTCCATAACGCCACACACGTAACGGTGCGGCTATCATATCAGCTTATGCGAAAGCGATGGCCCCAATGTTTCAGTACATTGTTCGTAGGATCTTGCTAGCCATCCCGGTCATATTCGGCATTCTGCTAGTCACATTTGTGCTGGCCCGGATGATTCCAGGTGATCCCTGCAAGGCGATCCTGGGAGAGAAGGCTACCCAAGAGGTCTGTGAGCGCTTTAGTCGAGAACATGGGCTCGACCGGCCAATCCACATCCAGCTCGGCATCTACATCCGCAATGTTCTCAAGGGGCCTTTCGGCCACTCTATCCGCTTTAGCCGCCCCGTCACGATCATCCTCATTGAGCGATTGCCGATGACGCTGGAGTTGGGCACGATTGCGATCATCGTTGCCACCCTGATTGGCATTCCTCTGGGCATTGTTTCCGCGGTGTACAACAACACTGCGGTGGACGTTGTGACGATGGTGGGGGCCAACGCCGGCGTCTCTATGCCTGTATACTGGCTGGGCCTGATGTTGGCCTATGTCTTTGCTCTGATGTTCAAAGGGACACCGCTAGCTCTACCGCCGTCAGGGCGTCTCACCGCTGGGCTTACGGCTGTCCCTTTCTACGAAGTCTACAATATCTTCCTGGAGCCGGAGAGCATCAAGTTCCACCTCTACGAATTCATCGCTAACCTATATATCTTCAATTCCCTCGTGACCGCCAATTGGAAAGTGCTGGGCGATGTTCTGAAGCACTTGATCCTACCCTCCGCCGCCCTGAGCACTATCCCGGTGTCCATTATCGCGCGGATGACGCGCTCCAGCATGTTGGAAGTGATGTCGCAAGACTACATCCGCACCGCAAAAGCCAAAGGAATGCCTCAGCGGACCGTCGTTTTCAAACACGCCCTCCGCAACGCACTGCTACCGATTACGACCATTATCGGCCTGCAACTGGGAACCATATTCGCTGGAGCCGTACTCACCGAAACGATTTTCGGACTCGCTGGTGTGGGCCGTATGCTCTTCGAGGCGATTACTGCCCGTGACTATCCTGTTGTGCAGGGGTTCACGTTGGTGATCGCCGTTGGCTATGTGGGCATAAACCTGTTGGTAGATATCAGCTATGTTTTCATAGACCCGCGCATCAAACTAGACTGAGGCAAGGAAAATGGGAACATTGCTACAACCCAACTCATTGAACAACCATACAGAGTTGTCCGCAGAGGAAACGATAGCCCTGGAAAGCAGCTTGAAGGACTATCACGCCAACAGCTTGTGGCGCCTGATGCTGCGCCGTGTTTTTCGACAGCGGTCAGCCATCATCGGGATGGTCATTTTGGGTTTTCTCGTCTTGACCGCCTTGCTAGCACCCGTCATCACCTCGTACGACCCGGAAAAAGTCCTCATTGGTGTGGAGCCGGTGAAAAAACGGGCCGCGCCCTGCATCCACCTGTTAGGCTGTCCCGAAGATGTACCTCAGCACTTGATGGGCATCGACGGCAATGTGCGCGACGAATTCAGCCGTGTTATCTACGGCACGCGTGTTTCGCTGTTCATTGGTTTGACGACTACCGGCTTTGCCATCGTCATAGGTGTATTCCTGGGGGCCATTTCCGGATACGCCGGCGGCTGGCTGGATAATGTCATCATGCGTCTGCTGGATGTAGTGATGGCATTCCCATCGCTGTTACTGGCGATCGCCATTGTCAATGTTCTGGGACGGGGTCTGCAAAACGCGTTACTGGCGATCGCCATTGTTAACATCCCCAGCTACGCTCGCGTTATGCGTGCCAGTGTGTTATCGATCAAGGAACAGAACTTTGTGGAAGCATCCCGCGCGCTGGGCGCTGGGCACGCGCGGATTCTGCTTACGCGTATCCTTCCTAACTCGCTCTCACCGCTCATTGTACAGGGTACACTGGGCATTGCCGGTGCAATCTTGTCGGCCGCTGCCCTCTCTTTCTTGGGCTTGGGCGCCCAGCCCCCCACACCAGAATGGGGCACGATGCTCGGTACCGAACGCAATCAGGTCTTCAGCTCACCCCACCTTGTTTTCTTCCCCGGCATCGCGATCATGGTGACTGTACTTGCCTTTAACCTGCTTGGCGACGGTCTGCGTGACGCCTTGGACCCAAGGCTGCACACGAAAAATGCATAGTTCGGTTGCCCGCAGTCTGGCATCACAGAGCCTAGTTGTCACCATCGACGTCTTGTCTGGGCACACGTCACGTTGGGCTATCACTTGCGACCCTCAGTACTGCATCCCGAGTCGAGAAATCTGCACGCTACACGCGAAGAGACATGGGTGGACAGACCCTCAACGAATCGCGGGAACACCTCCGGTTCCGGGCGTCTGCTGGCAGCGCTTCAGCGCACAGATTCTCGACGGTATCTCCTCGGTGGCGGGAAAGCCTCAGCCACGGCTTACATCCGCAGCGTGGCTCAAGGGTGGTTGGTCCATCACCTGGCCGGTTCTGCACTTGCGTTGAGGTTACTCAGGTGCCCAACTGGCGAACGACCGCGCTTAGGCGTAGGGGGTCTCGGTACGAAGGCAATTCCCCAGGCCACGCGGCCTGGGGAATGGTTCTGCAGTATGAGTGTGGCGCTCGCCTGGGTGATCGCGTCACTCCTATCACCTTGCTGCCTGTGGCTGTTGTCATCGAGTGCAGCTCGCCAATAAGACTATGCCGCGGCGAACTCCCTCAGCCGGTGTCGCGGACAGCCTTCGGCCAGGAGGCGCT
>JAGHDT010000293.1 GCA_021159805.1 Anaerolineae bacterium | reverse complement strand
TTTCCACCTGTTCGCCGATTTCTGGCGTCCATAAACCCGGCGTGAAGACCATGACATCATCCACAGCGTTGGGATCGTTGATTGAATTGACGAGAAATTCCTCTCCCCCAAGCGTTACTCTGTATGCCTTGATTTCCATGCGCGGGATGATCTCTACGATGCCGTCTCTCCGAATGCCAACGGCCGCCGGGTGCGCGCCCTGGAAGGCGCCACGCATCTGTCCGGTATCCGCATCGGGAAACAGATGAAAGCCGATGTACGACAACGTCACGGGTAGTGGGAATTCCGGGTAACGCGCATTGTGCGCCCAAGGAATCCGTTTCTTGGCAATCAAGGCTTCTGTCATATAGTAGCCGAGGTTTCCGGCCAGGCCCCGAAAGAGCGTGCCTTTCATTCTCTCCCGCAGAGGAGCCAGCGTTTGACCATCGTAGTAGTAGCCCATCCCCGCATTCCGGATTTGAGTGCGCGATGCCGTCACAACCGTGATCGATGTGGTCACGAGCCGTTCCGGGGTTTCGACAAACGCATAGTTGTCAGGGAGCCTGGGATCTTGAGGGTCCCAGTAGGGCATTTTTACGTGATGCCGCGACACACGAACGTCCGGGTACGCCTTTCGGAGCTTTCGATGCGTTTCCCGCAGCCTGTCTTCGAACATGCATACTGGATGCAGATAGTTTCCCTGCTGTCCATCGACGCGTCGATACCCGGTGATGGCGCACTCTTTATTGAAATAGCTACCGCGTCCGATTTCAGCACACGTCCAGTCATCCGGGCGCATGGAACGAGTTTTACCCATACTTTGCTCCTTACGCATTCATCAACGCCACGCGATCCCCGCGCAACATGATGCCCAAGTATCACTAAACAAACTCACGGATAGGGGGACATCTGGAGCAAATGCAGACGACGTAGCCGGCAATTGCTCCAGTCTTCTGGGAAAACAGCGGCCTATGGGTGCTTTTCGTGTTCGTTGATGTGGCCAGCCGTGTGGCCAGCCGTGTGGCCAGCCGTGTGGCCTGCCACACAGGAACTGATTGTCAAGGACGTGCCGGTATCACAGGTCTGATCGCCTAGCGAACTACGCTTTCAGCTCCAGCTCAATCACCGGCACGACGACGTCGGGCTTGATGATCGGGAGCTCCAAGATGAGCGCGTTCTCACCGGCCTGCAGATGCTGGGAGACCCAGTCGTTGAGCTTGAGGGGGATCTCGCTGCCGTCGTGGAGGAAGCGGGCATAGGCCACCTTGTCACCCAGGCCTTCAAGGTAGAGGTGCTTGAACGGCCAGGCGTAGACGTGGACATAGACCTTGTTGTCCTTCTGCGTCAGGCGGCAGTCCAGCGGCTCCTTGTAGTCGCTCTGCGTGGCGCCGTAGATCGACTCGTGGCACTGGTCCATCCATTCGCCATAGACCGCAAGCGCATCCTGCGCACGCTGATCGAGCTTGCCCTTGGGCGTCGGCCCAACGTTCATCAGCAAGTTGCCGCCACGGGCCACGGTGTTGATCAACATACGGATCAACTGACCCGGCGACTTCCAGGTCATCTCGTCGCGGTAATATCCCCAGCTGCCACTCAAGGTCTGACAGGCCTCCCACACGACGGGCTCACCGTCAACCTTGACCCACTCCATGGGCTGCCACTGCTCCGGTGTCTTGATGTCGGCCTTTTCTTTGGGCAGGTCCAGCCGATCATCGAGGATGATGTTGGGTGCCAGCTCGCGCACCAACTTGTAGAGCTTCTCGCTCTCCCATTCCTTGTGTCCCTTGCCGGGCATACCCTTGTAGTCGCGACCGGGGTAGGAGAAGTCGCACCAGAGGACGCTGATCTCACCGAACTGCGTGAGGAGCTCGGTGACCTGATTGCGCATATATTCGGCGTATTTTCTGATGTCGCGGCTCTTGTTCATCTCCAGCGCGTCGGGGTGGTTGCGTAGCGGGTGAAGAAGGTCGATGGGGAAGTCGGGATGGTGCCAGTCGATCAATGAGTAGTAGAAGCCGACGCGCAGCCCGGCGTCGCGGAAGGCCTCGACATAGGGCGTGAGGACGTCCTTGCCGTAGGGGGTATTGGTGATCTTGTAGTCGGTATAGGCGCTGTCCCAGTTACAGAAGCCTTCGTGGTGTTTTGTGGTCAGCACGACATACTTCATGCCTGCGTCACGGGCCATCGCGGCCCATTTCTTCGGGTCGTAGTCAACCGGGTTAAAGCGTTCGAAGTACTTGCGGTACTCGTCGGGGTGAATTTCCTCGCGTGACTGCACCCACTCGTGGCGAGCGGGCTGGGCATAGAGCCCCCAATGGATGAACATTCCGAAACGATCGTGGACGAACCACGAAGTATCACCGTCCGTCGGCTTAGGCTTGTACATAGATTTTGGTTCTCCTTGGATCATATGGGTGGGTACTTGCAATGCCTGGATTGTAGTACCGGCAGGTGTATCCCGCAACCTTCTCACACCTTCAGGGACGCAAGATCGCAGTGACAGCCGGATGGTCTGATGCCGGGCTGTCAATGTAGCGGACATCCTCTACATGCAGCTCCGAGGAGATGAAGAAGTGGTCGATGCGCTTTGATGGCTGGGCGCCCCGGTCATCGGTCCCGTCGGGCCAACGCCGCAGCCAGGCATCATCGAGCACACCTGTGGTCAGTTCGTACTGCTCTGTGTCCGGGCGGAAGTTGAAGTCGCCCATCAGGATGACGTTCTCCTTGCCCGAAACGACCTGCACGACCGCCTCTTGCTGGACGATGGGACCGCCGTTGCCCAGATGCGTGACATAGATGTGATAGGTCTCCTGGTCAGCTGTGATCTGTGCCTCGATGGCGGCTGTCTGCTCTCCCTCGCTGAACATATAAAAGGTGCGTGGGTTCTCGATCGGAACCTTCGACAGAAGCGCGATCCCGAACGTGCCGGCGACAGTCGTGGGGCCGTAGTATGAGTACATATCCAGCGCATTGGCGTAGTATCGGACGAGGTCCGCGTTCCCGCCCGCGATGCGGTTCGTGTCCGATTCCTGCAGACCGATGATGTCGGCATCCGCAGCGCGCATCAACGCCAACTGGTCATCGGCGCTCTTCTGTCCATTCTTGCTGTACCCTTGCTGGATGTTGTAGGTAAGAACGGTGAGGGTCGCTCTTGGGACGGCATCTCCAGGCTGGCCCATTGTGATGAAGACAGCTCCGACGGTCAACAGGGCCAGAAATGCCAGTGTTCCGCCCCAAGCCGGCGTCAGCTTCCAGGACAACGATGTCCGGCGGACGGCAACCAATGGTAGCACAAGACCCAGCCCTGCCACCAGATGCACCAGCCAGAATCGGTCACGGAAAGCGGCGCCGATGACAGGGATGTAGTCATAGACGGTGGTAAAGACGTGTCCAAAGAGCATCAGTACCAGGTAAAGCGCACTGAGGCCGAACGCCCCCCCCAAAGTTCGCAGCGACGGCTGCGCGGACACGGTTTCCTGCGCGTAGAGGGCGAAGTCCACGAAGATCACCGGCCACAGCAGAAGCATCAGGTAGAGCGGGATCTTCTGCGCGAGGGATATGTCAGGGGCATAGAACGGGTAGCCGCCGGCATCGCCAGGAAAGCGTATCTGGTGAGACCAGACAGTGGTCACGAGGGTCAGGACAAACAATCCGTTCAGCACCCACAGCAGCCCCATATCGGCCTCGGCCCAGGGGTGCAGGACACCTAGCGCGACGAAGAGCACTACACCCAGCGCCAGCGCGATGATCACCGCCGGGTAGCCGGCGCCCGTCCAGCGGGCCACAACGTTTGGACTGGTGAAAGCGAAGTAGAGCAGGATGAGCGCACTGGTCATACCCAGAGCGAGTAGCGCGAGTTGGCCGAAAGTGGCGGCAGCGCGCTCGGTGGATCCATCACCGGAGCCCTGATCTCGCGCCTGGCGCCGCACGAAGAAGGCCGCCAGCGCCGCCAGCAGCCAGCCCAAGAGCTGATAGGGACCGTGGGTGGACAGATCCAGGCCCCCACCCAACACCCGGAACAGGATCAAGAGCAGAACGGCTATCATCAACCCGAAGCTGAGTTGGCGCTGGGGCTGTTGCGCATCCTCATGACCACAACGCCACAGCAGCGAGGGAAGCCAGACCAGTGACGCGGCGACACCCACGCCGGTGAGGAGCATCCGACCGCGGGTATCGAGCAGGACGGCGATCACGCGGCTCGAAAGGATGATGAACGTGAGTGCCAGGAAGGTGTGCCGCTTCATCTCCCGCGGCCAAAAGAGGAGCACGAGGGGCGAGAGGAGCAGGGCGATGCTGGCGATCTCCGGGGGGATGCTCGTTCCCAATAGGCCAAAGGCATAGATCGCTCCCAAAAACTCACGGATGAGCTGGAAGAAAAAGAGGAATAGGACGGTATAGACGACAACGTTGCCATCGCGACGGGGCACCAAGTTTACCATAGTGAGCTCCCTCCATTTGAATGAACCGTGGGCCGGGTCGGGCGCCTGGCTGCCGGCCAGGGACCACCTGATGCCCCTCAGTATGAGCTCGCCTGGAGCTCACGTCAACCCCTGATCAGATACCTTTCTTAGCGAGGTCGTCGAAGCAGACCGTTCCTCCCTGCGCGCTGAGACCCAGGGTGCCCCCGCGGTGATCGTACATCCGACAGCTCAGGGCGATCTTTCCGTCGGCATAAACCACCAGATTTGTGCCGCTGACTAGCACACGCAGGTGGATGGGCTTTCCGACCTCGATGGCCAGGGGGCGTTCATCTATGAAGGCCTGCTCACCGGGCCGGGGCCAGCGGTCCATCACGATGCGTTGGCGAGCCGGCTCAAGGCGCACCTCATAGTGCGTGTCCGTGTCATCACTGGCGCGCAGGAGCAGACCCGCGGCAACCGTGCCTGCGTCTACCGTGATGGTTGCCTCGATCAAGCACTCCTCCGGCATCTTGCCGAGGATGGCGGTGCTGTTGCGCCCGCCGGCCTCGGTTGTGATGCTTCCGCTGCCCGCATGCCAAGGGCCCAGGATGGGTGTGAGCGACAGCGGTTGCGGTGTATTGAACGCAGCCGCGACCGTGTCGGGGATGTGGGCCGCCAGCGTACCGTCAGGGCGCTGTACTACCTCGTGCACCACCAGGTCGCCACCCCATTGGTAGCCGCCGTCGTCCTTCTCCCCGTCCCGGGTGGCCAGCCAGCCGAAGAAGAAGCGGCGCCGGCCGTCGCTCGCCGACTTGGCGGCATACCAGGCGCGGGTGTCGAGGGCATCGTCCGCCGGTGCTATCCAGGGGCCGTGCGGGTTGCGGGCCATGCGGTAGCGCGTCTGCTTGCGGTCGCTGAATTCGGAGAAGACCAGGTACCACCAATCGCCCATCTTGAACAGATCGGGGCACTCGTGTGTGAAGAATTGGTCCGGCGCCCAGAGCGGCTCCTGAACGGTCCAGGTCTTCAGGTCGGGGCTGGTTGCGTAGCCTGTGCAGCCGCGGGTGTGGGCCGGCCCGGTGGTTTTCCGGGCGGCAAGGAGCATGCCCCAGAGCTCTGCTTCATCATCCCAGAAGACAAAGGGATCCCGCCAGTCGTCGCGCTCGTAGCCGTTCTCCGTGGGCGCGAAGAAGGCGAAATCAGGGTCCTTGGTCCAGACTTTGAGATCGGGGCTGGTGGCGTGGAGCACGCCTTGTTGGGGCCTGCCGATCTTGGCCAGATGGTGATTGTGGCCGGTGTAGAAGATCTGGAAGATGCCGTTGTGCTCGATCACGCAGCCGGTGAAGACCCAGACGTCCTGCGAGCCGATGGGGCCTCGGGGCAGGGCTTCGCCCAAATCCTCGAAGGTGACGAAGTCTTCTGTGATCAGGTGCCACCAGGGCGTGCCCTCGCC
>JAGHDT010000557.1 GCA_021159805.1 Anaerolineae bacterium | reverse complement strand
GTCAAAGGCCACGCTGGCCGTCGTTGATCTTGAACCCACTGAATCGAACGCTTGCGCGTCGATTGTGGTGCGTCCCTCGGCCGAAGGCGAGAAGTTGAACAGCCACGCCGCACCGTTCTGCGTGGCCGCCTGCCACGCGCCACCGTTGATCCGGTAGCGAACAGATTCGACCCGAGTTGTCTCGTCATAGGCCCGGATATAGATCACGCGACCCGGTGACATATCGACCACCGGCGAAGGCAGCACGATACTCGCCGTCGGCTTGTCAGCGTCCACAATGATCCGGTGCTCATCGCTGACATCCACCCACGAGACTAGGTACTCATACAGCGCCTCGACCTCGCGCCTGGACAGTACACGACCATAAATGCTGAACTCATCCATCATACCGGCAAACGGCAACGCCCGAGAGCCCCACCCAGTGAGACTGTCGCCGCCGAGATAGACCGGTGAGGCACTCCCACACCCGCTCAGCGGCCCCTCCAGGGCACGGTCCTGCGCGCCGTTGATATACAGGACCAGCCCATCGGCATTGAACGTCACCACGATATGGTTCCACTGATCCTCCAGCAACGCATTCGGCGCACTGGCCAATTCGCGTTGACAGTCGACGTAACGCAGCGTTGTGCTGTTCGGATCGATCAGCAGGCCAAGATGCGGCAGGCTCGCACCATAAGACTCGCTCGTGACCAACGTCTGCGTGTAGGGGCTTTGCTGCGCAGGCTTCACCCACAGCGCCATACTGAAGTTGCTGGCCGGCAGGACCGCCCGATTAAGGCCGATGCGATCATCGATCCCATCAAAGCTCACAGCGCCACGTATCCAGCCATCCGTACCGGCCTTGGGGCAGCCATCGAAACCGGCACTCGCATCCACACGGCAGGTTCCATCATACGCGGCGTTGGCATCATTGCCGAAGGACGTGGCGCCCAGCGGATCATCCAGGTGGAGATTGGCCCACGGCAACTCTCTACCCAGCGCACGCGCGCCCGCACCATCGAGCGCTTCACGCACCAGGACAACGTCATCCAGCGCACCCTCGAAGGAGCTTTGGGCCGCAGCCCCAGCCTGCCCCAGCACCAGCTGGGTCTGTCCGGTGAAATCGGCCAAAGTGGTACTTCCGGAGGCTGCAAGCGTCCCGTCGACATAGAGGTGCTGTCCCGTAACGTCGGCTCCCAGCGTGTGCACCACGTGGTGCCAGCCGCTATCAGCGATGTCGGCGGTGCCGCAGATCTCCTCCGCCCCCACCTTGGCGCACAGCCGTCCGCCATCCAAGTACACCATACTATCCTGACCATCGTCGTCTGCCACCGTGAATAGACCACAGTTGCGGCACAGATCGCCATAGGACTTGGTCCGGAACCAGAACGAGACAGCATAGTCTGTGTCCGGAACATCCACGTCCACCAGGATCCTGTCATCCAGCCCATCCATCCAGACAGCCTGGTTCGATCGACCGGCAATGCCGGTGATCGGGCACGCATCCCCATCACAGATGCCCGCCTCACCGTTGCCCGAGTGGTCCGAGAACGTCGCCGCGCCCGGGGGCTCATCCAGGCGCAGCTCCAGAATCCGCACCGCGCTCTGATACAGATCCTTGATCTCGTCCGTATCGAACGCAAATCGGTAGAGTCGCAGATCGTCGATATCACCCTGGAAGTAGGCATTGCTCACCGACCAGTAAAGCGTGCCTTCACCGTCCTCGTCATAGCTCTGGCTGTACGACCCGACGTCATGCGGCTCAAACGTGCGGAACACCAGTAGGTCGTCATCCCCGCGAGCCGGCTCCTCGATTGTCTTGTCCAGCTCCGTGAGCATCACGCTGTGGGCCAAGTCACCGTACACAGTGTAGCCCACGTTGAGATCAATCGTCCCCTCATCGACGTCCGTGTCCGCCCACACCCGGGTGCCGTCCACGAACCCATTGTACTCCGCACTGCCGGAGCCATCCCCCTCATTCACGACCACAACCCTGTCAAACATGGCCGTAGCGGCGCTGCCGGCGCGGCCGACTGTCAGCGCATCATCGCCGTACGGCTTCGTGTCTGCACAGTTGGCATCAGTCCCAACGCGCTTCCCGTTCACATAGAGCTCAAAGTTCGTGCCATCGAAGACCGCCAACACGTGCTGCCAGGTGTCACGCTTCAGCGGGCTGCCCACCGACGTCACTTCGCAGAGCTGGCTGCCGTTGCCGAAGGCCGCTTTGACCTGCCGCAACCCGGTGTTGACGAAGAGCGTTGGGTAGGAGCGATCCGGGAAATCGTGGTCGTCCGGACCCACCACGCCACGCCATCTCATCGATGTTCCTTCCGGATAGATCCACGCAGCCAACGTAAACTGCCCATTGCCGCGCCGGAGATTGAGACTGTCGTCGGCAGGGTCAATCCAGAAGAAGGCATCGCCATCGAATCCCGCTGCGCGCCCTATCACACCGACCTCGCCGGCATCCGGTCGCTCTGGGCCAAATGTGATCCCGTGCCCGTGAGAGGAGACATCGCGGAACCTCGAGGGCGACGCGGCATCAAACGTCAGATGCAGAACAGGTTGTCTGAATCTATCAGCGACCTCGCCTGCACTCAGAACACGGCCATAGATCTCGACCTCGTCGACCAGGCCATCAAAATACGGTGTCCCGGCATCCGCCGCGTAGCCGATCCACACAGCGTTCTGCTGTGGGAAGTCAGAGCTGGTCAGCGTGCCTACTGCGCGCTGTTCGCCATCCACATAGATCCGCTGCCCCCCCAGCGCCCCACCATAGGTATAGGCCACGTGATGCCAGGCATTGTTGGCGTAATCCACACCCGACGTACACAGTACTTCTTGTGTCGCGCGGCCAAGGCGAGCGCAGAGGTTGCCGTTATCGAGGGTGATCGTACGGTCGCGCTGCGCAGTTCCACTCTTGATCGCCGAGAACAACCCGCAGTCATCGCACGCCGTTTGGAGCCAGAGCGAGACCGTGGCGCTCTCCTCGGACATGTCGGTCCCGCTTGTGACACGATCGTCACCGTCGAAGTCCGCGGCTCGCAACAGCGTGCCCCCGACCCCGCTGGCCGGACACCCGGTCCCGCTACACGTCCCATCGTGACCCAACAACGACGCATCTGCGAAGGTCGTGGCGCCCGCAGCCTCGTCGAGGTGCAGCCACAGCTGTCGTCCGGCGACCACGGCCTCGCGGATATTGGCGATTATCGCCCCCGCGCGGTTGGTCAAGCTGATCTGCTGGGATGAGGCCAGGGGGTCCACCGTGACCTCGCCCACCAGTGTCGTCGAAGAGAGCGGCGCCAGCTCATAGGGCACCGGCACTAGGCTCGCATCCTGCACAGCCGGTGAGAAGTCCACTTCCAACAGACCCAATGCATAGCGG
>JAGHDT010000064.1 GCA_021159805.1 Anaerolineae bacterium | reverse complement strand
TCTCATGTAGATTGGCCCTCCCTCAACGGGGACAAGTTGTCTGAAGTGACCCCCCATGTTATAGACCACAAAAGGGGCAAGATAAGTGAGAGTTCCATCTCAATGGACCAAGTGTACCACGGCCTGATGAGATACACGACACGGCATCGACGCCCAACAAGGGCGACACCGGTGGAGCAGATTCCCCATCGGTATTTCTGGATTGCGTGTTGACAAATGAGATCAGCACACGGTCCCGACTGCCAATAGAGGCCAGACTACGCTACTCCTGCTTCCCGAGCATGTATTCCGCCACTTGCTTGGCGTACCCAAGTTTCATGCGCTTCACAGCCAACGGAGCCCGAGTCTCGCCCGGTATCTCCATGTTGAACAGTCCTGAGTATTCAATCTCGGACAGCCCTGCCATCACGTCATCCCAGTCAACGGTCCCTCTCCCGTACGGCATGAGATGCTGGTCGAATTCGCCCTCGTTGTCGGCAATGTGAAGTGCACGCAGATGGTCCCCCGCTGTCCGAATGAAATCGCTCTGAATGCCTTTGGAAATATGCAGATGGCCAGTATCGAGACAGATGCCCAGGTTCTTGTCCCCGGCTGCCTTGATTATGGCCAGGAGTTCAGATGCATACGCCGTATCCCCCGTGGTGTTTTCCAGGCAGATGGTCAGATCGGTATCACGTACGTGAGCCGACAGGGCTCGGAACGCGGCGGCACGGCGCTCCAGCACAATCGCCGCATCGGTGCCGTTCTTCACCAGTTCGGAACCACCTGAGTGAATCACTCCGGCCTTGATGCCCAACACCAGGTAAAGGTCCAACCATCTCTTCAGCTCATCAACCACCGCATCCGACTCTTCACCGGCGACATCACAGCCAAGCCACAGGTGTCCCTGAGAAAAACGTATCCCGTGTTCCTCGGCGTACGTCTTGAACTCACTGCCGATTCTGGCCGGATCGCCGCGCTTCAGAAGTTCAGCGGAGTGCTCGGTAGACAGCTCGAGGTTGAACCACCCGGCACTCTGGAATTCGTCCACCATCTCTTCAGGCGTCAGCTCAATGTAGTAACTTGTCCACATACTGTAGTTCATTCGGATATCCCTTTCTATACTGCCTCACAGGGCAGTGGACGTGGCAAGATCGATTAGGACTCATCAGGCGCCAACCAGGTAATCTCCTCGCGCCTCGACCTGAGCGGTACGGTGGTTTGAGGTATCTGATAGTCGCCCTCTTCAGGCAAAGATGCTGCATAGGGCCTGTCGATAGTGTACTTGTCCATTCTGCATCATACCTGTATGCGGCACACGATGACATACCACCCGCTTGGTAACGAGGTCCCCACGCCACACGGCTACCCGAATGGGGTAGCCGTGTGATCTGCTATAGGTCTCCCCAAGCGCGTTGCGCCTGTCCGCAGCCGGCATCCACACCTGTGCCCGACAGGACGCCCAGTTGTCAGTCCGCGCCTCCACCTTCGCCCTTAGCCACCGCGACCGACTCACGGGCATACCCTATGAAGGGCTGCAGCAACTGGGTGAACACCATCGGTAAAATGAACTTGGTCGATGCCCCACTGCCAAGCGCCTTGAGCGCATCGAGGTACTGCAAGCTCATCGTCTTACTATCGATTTCCTTGGCTGCGCCAAAGATCTTCTCCAGGGCCAGCGCATACCCCTCCGCGTTGAGGACACGCGCCCGTCTGGCCCCTTCCGCGTCGAGGATCGTGGCTCGTTTGCTCCCCTCCGCGCGCAGAATGGCGGACTGCTTGTCACCTTCTGCCACGGTGATGGTTGCCTGTTTCTTTCCCCCGGCTTCAGTCACCACGGCCCGGCGAGTCCGCTCTGCAGACATCTGCCGAGTCATTGCTGACTGGATCTCGGCTGGCGGCAGGATCTCCCGGATCTCCACCGCAGTTACCTTGTTGCCCCAGCGCTCCGTCACTTCGTCGAGTTTCTTGCGCAGGACAGTATTGATGTGCTCGCGCTGTGCGAGAACGTCATCCAGCATGATATCGCCGATCACCGCGCGCAGCGTCGTCGTCGCAATGCCCTGCGATGCGCCCGCGAAATTCTGCACCTGGACCACGCTTGCCGTCGGGTCAACGACCTTCCAGTAGATCAAGAAATCAACCGAGATGTTTGCATTGTCCCTTGTGATCGTCGACTGGTGTGGCACCTCCAGATATTTCTCGCGTAGATCGACCCAGATTGGCCGATCCACAAAGGGGATCAGCAAGACGAGTCCCGGACCCCGCTCCCCGATGCACTTACCCAGCCTGAAAACCACCAGACGCTGATACTCGCGCACGATCTTGATCGCGGTCGGTAGCAACACCACCGCGAGCAGGGCGATGAATCCACCCACAACTGACACAAACGTACCCATTCGATACCTCCTTCATGCTTCCGAACCTAGCTGCTATTCTTTGCCTCGTTTGGTGACGACCAAACGGAGCCCTTCGACCTGAACCACCTCCACCGTCTCTCCTCTCTGCACGGTTCCTTCCCGCGCGATGGCGCTCCAAAGTTCGCTCTTCGCCTGCACCTGGCCCTCCGGCGCGAGGTCAGTGACAGCAGTACCGGCCGCACCGACCATTGTCTTCATTCCACTCACCACCGGGTAATTGCGCGCGCGCACCACAGCACCCAGGACAAACACCAGGAGCACGGCCATGATGCCAGCCATGGCAAACACCACTGGCAATGAAACACGGACGGATGGCAGAACCGGCGAGGGGGGCGTGAGTGGCTGGAAAAGGAGCAGAGCGCCCAGCACAAAGACCACAAGTTCACTCACGGTGAGGACCCCGCTGTTCACTTTGATGTCGATGATGAACAGAATCATCGAGATGAAGATCAAGATCACACCGCCCCCGTTCACCGGCAGGTTGCCCAAAGCCACAAACGCCAGCACCAGGCAGATCCCCCCCACCACACCCGGAACAAGCGCACCCGGGTTATACAGCTCGACCGAGATCGCCAGCAGGCCGACCGAGAGCAAGACCAGAGCGATGTTGGGCTCCACCAGTGTGTGGAAGAACTGCTCCGGCAGATTCATACTCGTGTCCACCAGGCCGGCCCGCTGCGTATGCAGCGTGATCTCACCGGCCGCTGTCACCACGACCAGACCGTCTACCTTGTTCATCAGATCATCCAGGTCCGTGGCGATCAGGTCGATCACGTTCTGCGCCAGCGCCTCTTCGGCAGTAGCCGATATGCTTTTCTGCACAGCGTCGGCCGCCCATTCGGCGTTGCGACCCCTTTGCCGGGCGATGCTCTGCGCCATCGATGCCGAAAAGTTGGTGACCTTGGTGCGCTCATCGTCCCCAATATTCTGACCGGACTCGTCTACCGGATGCGCCGCCCCGATGGTCGTGCCGGGGGCCATGACAGCGATGTTCGCCGCGAGGGTGATGAAGGTTCCCGCCGATCCGGCCCAGGCACCGGACGGAGAGACAAACACGATAACAGGCACACGCGCGTTGAGCATCCGCGTAATGATGCTCTGCATCGCATCGAGTGTGCCGCCCGGCGTGTCCAGCACGATGACCACGGCCTCCGAACCGTCGCGTTCAGCGAGGCTGACCCCGCGACGGATATATCCCTCTGTCCACGCATCGATGGCACCGCTGACCGTGAGCACATCGACGTGTTCCCCTGGCTGCGCGTGGGCCATCTTTGGCAGACCCAACACGAGCAGCATCACCACAATGCCGAGCGTACGTATCATCACTTTGAATGACGTCTTCATCATATTGCACCTCAGCGGGGGGGCCTCTGCATTCAATCCAAAGGTACCCCTATGTGTTGGCCCACGAAAGGGCCGGACTACCTGAGAGTTCCATCTGAACCGACCCAAGGTCACGAGACCTTGATGAACTTTACCAGGACACTTGGCCAACCTGATGGCTACCATCTATAGTCTAGGCCCATCGTTCGGGGATTGCAAACTGCCACAAAACACGAAGAACCCTCTGTTTCCAGAGAGTTCTTGATGTCCAGTAAGAGATTACTATTGGCGGGAGCTCCTCTGCATTCAGCCCCGCGGCGTCCCCAAGTGTTGGTCCACGAAAGGAGCAGACTGCTTGAACATTGCTGTGCTCCGTCTGGTGGTGTCCGTGACCACGCTCAAGTTGCGGCTGACAAGCACAACCGACCTGGGCTCAAGCCCAGTGTGGATAGTGACCAACTGAATTCGCCTGCAGGCGTACTCCGACAAACTATGCCTGGCCGTGCTATGAGCGCACACATGATGACATTTAGGTTGACCCAACTGGGCACGATCCCCGTGGGCGCGTTCGCCGATCGAAGTGACGCTCCTGTGGCGCTCGGCGTCCTGAGCGCCATTTGTGCTGGCCATTGTCCTGATCTGGGTGATGCAGCCCCGGATGAACAGGCTGAAGTGATACGTGGTTCAGGGAAAACGGCAGACGCTCGGTGATCCACAGGCTATCCGTCACCGGCGTTATCAGAGAATAGTCACCCGCTTTGTTTCTTTCCGTGGTCTATGACGCGGGAGTCACCCCAGTATCTGCATACCTAAGCCGTCACGCGACGCGGAAGATGGCTATGCTTCTCCCAGACGACCAGCAAAGGCACGGCCACACACAGCGAGGTATAGGTCTCGCTGACCATGCCAATCAGCATCACGGCGATAAAGGGCTTGATTGTTGCGCCACCAAACAGCAGGATCGCCACCATCACAAACATCGCATTCAATTGCGTGGCCAACGACCGTACAACCGTCTCGGAGACGCTACGGTTCACAATCATCTCAAACGATTCGCTGCGATGGCGCGGGATGTTCTCACG
>JAGHDT010000482.1 GCA_021159805.1 Anaerolineae bacterium | reverse complement strand
GGTCAAGGGCAGGCGAGTGCCGATCTGGGAGGGGGAGATCTACCTGGAATACCACCGAGGTACGCTGACCAGTCAGGCACAGAACAAGCGCGCCAATCGCAAGAGCGAGTTCTTGCTGCACGACGCAGAATTCCTGGCCTCACTGGCCACGCTGCTGGACCAGGGGTACGAGTACCCGGCGGCGGATCTTCGCAAGGCCTGGGAACTGGTCTGCCTCAATCAATTCCACGACATCATCCCCGGCAGCAGCATCAACGCCGTTTATGTCGAGTCGCTTGAGCAGTATGCTGAGGTCAAGCTGCTGGCCGACACGACGCGCGATGGCGCCTTGGAGGCCATCGGGAAACGCATAGGGCACGATCTTCTCATCATCAATCCGACCTCTTTTGTCCGCGATGACCTGGCCCTCTGGACCGGCCACCTGGACGTGGGAGAGCGTCTGCAGCAGATTGACGGCACACCTGTGGCTACGCAGACTGCCGCAGAGGGCACCTGGATCGCTGCGGGCGAGTTGGCTCCCTACAGCGTGAACGGGCTGAACATCGGCGCGGGTGAGGGGCCGGCATTGGACACGGGTCTCATGGCCACGCCCACGTTGTTGGAGAACCGACTGCTGCGGGTGGAGCTGAACGAGGCCGGGGATATTGTGCGCATCCTGGACAAAGTCAACGACCGCGAGGTCTTGCCGCCCGACGCCATCGCCAACCAGTTCCAGGCTTTCGAGGACCGGCCCAAGATGTTCGACGCCTGGGACATCGACATTTACTACGACGACAAGATGTGGGGCGCCGATCCGGCGACCTCGGTGGAGGTCGTGGAGGCGGGCCCGCTGAATGCCACCCTGGAGGTCCGGCGGCGCATCCTGAACAGCGATTATGTGCAGCGCATCTCGCTGGGCTACAACAGCGGCCGGTTGGACTTTGACACTGTCGTCGACTGGCGTGAGCGCCACATTCTGCTCAAGACGGCTTTCCCGGTGGACGTGTTGGCGCCCACTGCGACCTATGAGATCCAATGGGGCAACGTGGAACGCCCCACACACCGCAACACCAGTTGGGATTGGGCGCGTTTTGAGACCTGCGCCCAGAAGTGGGTGGATCTGAGCGAGGGCGGCTATGGCGTCAGCCTGCTCAACGACTGCAAGTATGGCCATGATGTGCAGGACAATGTCATGCGCATCAGCCTGCTCCGCAGCCCCACCATGCCCGACCCGGAGGCCGACCAGGGAGAGCAACATTTTGCCTATAGCCTGTTGCCCCACGCCGGCGGCTGGGACGAGACAACCATCGCCTCGGCGTATGCACTGAATGATCCGTTGATTGTGTGGAGGGAATCAGCGAAACAGCGAATCAGCGAATCGGATGTTCGCCCATCCCTGAGGGGCTCGGCCCGAGGAGGCCGTGTGGCAGACGTACCATTCATCGCCGTGGACAAGCCCAACATCGTCGTCGAGACCATCAAGCGGGCCGAGGATGGGAATGGGGTGATCGTGCGTCTGTACGAGAGCCAGCGGCGGCGCGGTACGGTCACGCTGACGACGGGCTTTGACCTGGCGGAAGCCTGGCATACCAACCTGTTGGAAGAAAACCAGAGTGCCCTCGCGACAGCCGGCAACAGCATCGCGCTGTTCGTCAAACCCTATGAGATCGTGACGTTGCGATTGACCCAAGCCTGAGGACGCAGCCGGGGTCTGCTGGCATTTCTGACATTGCGGATGAAGCGTCAACAGACCCTGGTCTGGCACAATACCACAAGGAGTTTCTTCGATGGCGATGACCTCGAAACAGCGATTAGTAACAGCTCTGGATGGGGGCGTGCCTGATCGTCTTCCGGTGACGACCCACCACGTCATGCCCACCTTTCTTGATACATATATGGACGGCAAGAGCAACATCGAGTTCTTCGACTATTTCGATCTCGATGCTATCCATTGGACGTTGCCGACTCGGCCTGACACGGCCAAAGGTGAGTACAGAGCTGCGAGCGATTCGCAGAACGGGGTGATCTTCTCCGACAGTTGGCGGATCTCACATGAGCCCTTGCCTGACCCTCAGTACACCACGGCACGCTACACCATCACCACGCCCAAGGGGGAGCTGACGACGGTCTTGCAGGGCAGCAAGTACACCACCTGGGTGTCCGAGCATCTGATCAAAGAGAAGCGGGACATTGACCTTATCGGGGAGTCTATGACGATGCCTCTCTGTGACGTCCAACAGGTCAACAGGGAGGCGGAGGAGTTCGGTGAGCGCGGGCTGATCCGGGGGATGGTGCCATCGTTTGATATCTTCGGACAACCCGGAACCTGGCAGGATGCCGTCTGTCTGGTCGGGATCGAGAAGCTGATCCTGGCAACCTACGATGATCCTGAATGGGTGCACGAGCTGTTGGGCATCCTCTACCGCCGCAAGGAGGCTTTCGTTCGCTCTCTACAAGGCGCTGCATACGATGTGCTGGAACTGGGCGGCGGCGATGCCTCGTCCACGGTGATCTCCCCGAAGATCTTCAGGAAGTTCGTGGCTCCGTATGACGCTAAGCTGATCGAGCTAGCTCACGAAGCCGGGCAACGGATCGCTTACCATACCTGTGGCGGTATGATGCCTATTCTTGAGGATATTGCTGGCATGAAGCCTGATGCCATGGAGACGTTCACACCCCCCGAAATGGGCGGCGATACGCGCCTGGCAGAGGCCAAGCAGCGGATCGGCGACAAGGTTTGTATGATCGGCGGCTGGGATCAGTTCCACTATTTCGTGGGCTGTTCGGAGGAGGAAACCAGGGCGGCTGTACGGCGCTGTTTTGACGAAGCGGGAGCCGGCGGCGGCTTCATCCTGTCGCCCTCGGACCACTTCTTCGATGCTGAACTCAACCTGATCGCGGCCTTCGCCGACGAAGCTCGCAGGTGCACCTACTCATAGAGATAGCAGGGCGCCGGAAGAGCAGCGCTATGACTTGGTTGCACCGTGTGATGATTAGCGCGGTGGCCGCGGACAGTATGATGGGCAAATCAGTGAAATAGCCAAACTGATGAGGGACCTTGCAGATCTTTACGCTTTCGAGTTTCGATCCGAAGGGGCGTTCGATTTCAAGCAACTGGTGAGGGGACTGGAATGGTTTGTCGAGAACGCGAAATGTCCAGGGTGCCGACAAGGTGGGACCTCCTGGGCGTGAGGCAAGGAGGAGTTATTTCACCTGGCCACTCGTTGCACCCGACCTTGCTGTCGCGATTCCTTGTGAGGTAGTTTCCTTTTCGTAGCGTTTCAGGTTCAGTCTGGTCACGCTGCGAACCCCGCAGGCAGCCGAACTGGGGGCTGTCAGGCGGTTTGAAATCAGCCGCTGAACATTATTCAGGAACAGGACCATGAATACCAATACACCAATTGGAGAGGGTGACGAAAAATCCGACACAGCCGAGGGAGTCGGCTGGGGACGACTGCTGATTGCCGCATTCATCC
>JAGHDT010000581.1 GCA_021159805.1 Anaerolineae bacterium | reverse complement strand
CCTACTTCACTGTACGACAGCTCGGGAATTATGTGAGCGTCGGGGACGATGCGCGGATCTGCGGTGAGCACGCCGTCGACATCGGTCCACGTCCAGACTTCATCGGCATTCAAGGCAGCTCCCAGGATGGAGGCGCTATAGTCGCTGCCGCCACGGCCCAGTGTCGTGGTGATGCCATCCACGGTCGCTCCCATAAATCCGGTGACCACCGGTATGATCCCCTCTTCCAATAGGGGCACCAGATTCCGCTGTACCTGTTCTGCTGTTGCTTGCATCTGAGGCACAGCGTTTTGGAAGCAGTTGTCGGTGACGATCAGCTCTGTCGCATCAACAGCTTGGGCCAACTGGCACTGCTCGTTCAGCCGTGCTGCGACCACGCGCGCGCTCAGCCGTTCGCCCATGGAGCTGATAGTGTCCATAGCGCGGGAAGTGACTTCACCCAGGACGTGGACGCTGTGACAGAAAGCACCGTACTCATCAAGGTAAGCGTCGATAGTCTTCAGCAGTGATGTTCTGTTGTCGGGGTTGGAGATCAGCCCGGCCACCGCCAGAGTGTGGCGCACTCTGAGGTCTGAGACGATCTCGCGGTAAGTGTCCTCGTCACCCTGTGCCGCAGTTAGGGCCCCATCAATCAGCGCGTCAGTGACGCCGCGCATCGCAGATACGACGACGACCACGTGGCCCCAGCGCTCGGATTCCTGCTGGACGAGGTTCGCTGCTTGGCCGATGGCCTCTGCGGTGCCGACAGAAGTCCCCCCGAACTTCATAACAATGGTCTTCATACTCCCCACCCTCCTTGGCCGACTTAACGCGCTATTATACCTGGTTCGAAGCTTTACAGAAGGCAGAGCGCTGCTATAATGAAAGTGTACATTACCAGTTGTTAGTCTTAGCAGAGAGCCAGGGGAGCCCGAGGGCGGGCTGAGAGGGTGTTAGCGAACACCGACCCTAGAACCTGATCTGGATTATGCCAGCGGAGGGAGTGTGCACATTGATCCGAATCCCCGAGAAGCCGCCGTTGGCTGTCGGGGATTCTTTCTTGCTGCCTACTCATCTGTCCAGGCCGCTGGCCATACAGAAGCACTGCTTCACTACACTGATGTGGTTCACACGGTCTGTCAGAAAGGATCGGACATGCGTGTTGTGATTTTCGCCAATGGTTTGCTGGATGACCGCGCTGCGGATGTTCGGGCATGGACACGTCCCGGTGACCATTTCGTGGCCGCGGATGGTGGTGCCCGTCACGCTATGGGAGCCGGGATCCGCCTGCATCACGTTATCGGCGATATGGATTCACTGGATCAAGGTCTCCGCCGCCGGCTTGAGGAGATGGGAACCGAGTTTCACATAGCGCCCGTCGCTAAGGATGAGACCGATCTGGAACTGGCCCTGATGTGGGCCGCTGTTCAGCCGCTTGTCCACGAGATTGTGGTCTTGGGCGCGTTTGGTGGACGGCCCGATCAGGCTCTGGCCAATCTGCTCCTACTGGCTCTGCCGGAGCTCGCCTCGCACCGCGTCCTGATGATTGATGGGCGTTGGTCTGTCAGGGTGATACGGGGGGGCGAGCGGGTGACGCTCCGGGGCACCCCTGGTGATTACCTCTCACTGATCCCGCTCGGCGGCCCTGCCAGCGGTGTCACGACAGAGCATCTCGTTTTTCCGCTTGATGCGGAGACGTTGGCCTTCGGGCCCGCCCGCGGTGTCAGCAACCGGCTCGAGACGGAGGCTGCGACGGTGACGGTGCAGGAGGGGCTGCTCTGGTGCTTTCATGAGCGGTCGCAGGAGAGCGGGGAACTCTGAGTGTCTACTTCGATAATAGCCCGGCAGAGCCCTCACCCTAACCCTCTCCCATCCTCCGCGGACGGAATGGGAGAGGGGACCGGAGGTGCCATTCCGAAAGTAACCTTCTGCGATCCACTCTGGGGACCGCGGGCATCTTGCCCGCTCTGCTCTTGGCGCTGCATTCTCGTCCTGCGTGGTGGGCGGCAGACCATGGGATCTGCTCTGAGAGCGACTCGATAGGTGAAATAGGGAGGTCAATGATGAAGCGCTGGTTGGTTCTGTTGATTTCCGTGATGTTGGTTTTGGCTGGATGTGCCGCCGGCACATCTGAGCAACTGCCGTTAGCCCCGTCCGAACCTACGGCAGAGGGCCCACGTGAGTTGCGGGTGATGGCCTACAGCAGCTTTGACATCAGCGAGACGGTGATCGAGGCCTTCGAGGCCGAACATAATGCGAAGGTGCTGTTCCTGGATGCGGGCGATACCGGTCAGATGGTAAGCCAGGCGATTCTGAGCAAGGAGAATCCCCAGGCTGATGTTCTGTACGGCGTGGATAACACCTTCCTGAGCCGGGCTCTGGCGGCCGACATCTTCGAGGTCTACGCTGCAGATAACCTCGCATCAGTGCCGGACGCGTATCAGCTCGATCCGGAACATCGCGTCACGCCTGTCGACTATGGCGATGTCTGTCTCAACTACAACCGGGCCTACTTCGCCGACAGCGGGTTGGCTGTGCCCGAGACGCTGGAGGACCTGACGAAGCCCGAGTATCAAGGCCTGCTGGTGGTCGAGAACCCCGCGTCGTCCTCGCCCGGCCTGGCGTTCCTCCTGGCGACCATCAGCACGTTTGGGGAGGATGGATATCTTGACTACTGGCGTGCGCTGCGTGCCAATGACGTTCTCGTCGTGGATAGTTGGGATACGGCGTACTATGGCGAATTCACCGATGGCACGCGGCCGATCGTCGTCAGTTATGCTACCAGTCCTGCCGCCGAGGTCTACTACAGCGAGACGCCGCCCAGCCCCGGGTTGGCTGCCGAGCCGCCGACCGGTGCCGTGGTGGCTCCGGGAACGTGCTTTCGCCAGATCGAGTATGTGGGCATTCTCAAGAATGGCAGGAACCGTGACCTTGCCGAGGCGTTCGTGGAGTACGTGTTGAGCGAACCATTTCAGAGTGACATTCCTCTGCATATGTGGGTCTTCCCCGCCAACGAAGACGCCGCGCTCCCCGACGTCTTTGCGCAATATGCTGTGACCGCGGATGCGCCGGCTGTTATCTCCGCCGATGCGATCGAGCAGAATCGTGAGGCGTGGATTGAAGCCTGGACCGACGTGGTCCTACGATGACGCACCGTTGAAGCCCCGCTTTCGGAGCCAAGGAGGTAAGCAGGGATCTGACAGGGCGCGTGGCCGATCGGTCGCGACGTATGCGCTGCTTGTCGTTCCGTTTGTCTTCCTGTTGATCTTCTACTTCTATCCATTGGTGGGGATCGCCAGAGCCAGCCTGCTGGGGCTCGATCACCTGGACCTGGCGCCTTTGAT
>JAGHDT010000154.1 GCA_021159805.1 Anaerolineae bacterium | reverse complement strand
TCGGAGCTGCCGGGGAGGACGTAGTAGCCTCGGCGGTGCCGGGTGTTTTCTACGTGATCACCTCGATCACAACTTGTGGTGCGGGCACCACTCTTGCGCTGAGCGCCGTGCCTGAGAGCGTACGCTTCATCTTGTTGCTGCTGATGGTCAGTGGTGCGGTTTATGGGTCCACAACAGGGGCGTTGAAACTGTGGCGTCTGATCATCGTTGGGAAAATCGTGGAGCGGGAGGTCCACCGTCCTTTCCTGCCGGCGACTGCCGTCGTGCCGATCCGCATTGGCGGGACGTTGATCTCGGAGTCGCTTGCTGCGGCGGTGACGGGCTACGTGATACTGTACGTCGTGATGGGCCTGGCAGGAGGGCTCGTCTTCATGATCGCAGGCTACCAGCCGATCGATGCGCTGTTTACGGTGTTCTCGGCTCAGGGGAATGTGGGCCTGAATGCGATGCCGGAGGCACTCTATTTTGGCATGCCGCCGGGCCTGAAGTGGCTCTTGATCCTGCATATGCTGGTGGGACGTGTGGAGATACTTCCACTGCTGTCGATGCTGCAGGGACTTCGCGAATAGGGGGACAGAGATGTCGTTCAAAGGGAACATTGTCATTGCTGGGCACAGTAGTTTCTCCTGGGCGCTTGTGGAGCAGCTCGCGCCGGCTATCCGGGGGAGGGTCTACTTCCTGTTGCCCGACCGTGATCAGGCCACAGAGGCTAGCTTGGAGGTAAATGTGATCGGTGTACACGGGCAGGTCACCGACACTGGGGTCCTCGATCAGCTGGATCTGACGCGTTGCTCCGCGTTCATCGCTAGTTCTCGCGAGGACGAGGCGAATATTCTAGCCGCCCTTTACGCCAAGCAACACGGTGTCCAGCGTTCATTTGCGCGTGTCTTCAACCCGGACTTTATGCCGCTGGTCTCGTCTCTGGGCGTGACACCGCTACAGACCTCCCACACCGCGGCTGCATACACGGCGCTGCGCCTGCTCAAGCCGTCGGTATCGGAGTTGGTGCAGCTCTCATCGGACGGTGGACGGTTCGTGCTGGAGGAGATCGAGGCTGCGGACTATCCCGAGTTGGTGGGGTGCCGCCTCGGGGACCTGCACGCAGAGCACTTGCACATCATCGCCGTAGGTCAAGACGGCGGCGTCTACCTGGGCTATGCCACCGTGGTGGACCGCGACGCAACGCTGATTGTGATGTACGATCGGCAGATCACGTCACGGCTGCGGCAGGAAATGCGAGAGGTCGCGGCTTATGCAGCACGGCAGCCCGCCAGGGGCTCGCGAGCCAAGAAGCTCGTGACCTAGGAGATCCCAGACGGTGCTCCTTTCTCCTTGTCTTGGCTCTCCTTGATCGGCGTGGTGAGTTGCTTGTACTCTTCCCAGGAGATGAACTCGCCGCCGTCGATCTTCTGGTCGATGATCTTGTAGCGGGCGTCAAAGCGTGTTGTCGTGTGGATCATCTTGAAGCAGCTGCCATCCATGACTTCTTTGTGCAGGACCAACTCGCCACTGTCGTAGTCTCGCTGCAGATCGTGCCGCTTGTCGGCACGAATACGCACAGGCGCACCGCAGCGGCCGCACTTGATGTACAGATAGATGCCGTCAGGATCGCGCACTTCTCCACCGCCTGAGCCGAATACCGTTTCGATAACCTTCCTCAGAAATCCCATGGTCTATTCCTCCTCAGCTTGGTAGAGCGACGCCATTGACTTGCTGATGTGCGCAACTTCGCCCTCGATCTGATGTTGCACGGGTCCACGTACCGGTGGTAGCCCCAATAATCGCCGCGGAAAGCTCCTGTGACTACCCACCGCCAGGCGGAGGTGGGTAGAGTTTCGCGAGGTAGGCTCCAGTTCGAAGTAGCCCCAGACATCGCGGGCGGGGCTGAGTAGGCGAAAGATGAAGCGGTGGGCCTCAACCTCGGTGAGCTCGAATTTGAGCACGAGTTTCAGAAAGCCGGCAAACCGCTCCTCAGTCTGGAATCGAGCACCGGGTTTCCCGAACTCTCCGTGTGTGAAAATAAACCCCGCGTGACTCTCAAATGCATAGCGGTCCGGATGGTCGGCAAGCGCGAGGAACCAGGCTGTTGCGAAGTCCACGGGCACCTTGACAAGGGCCTCTGCAATGAGGACAGGATCATCCATTGAGTTCAGTTTCTTCTCCCAGGAAGATATAGCCGATACCTGGGCGTGTCTGGATATAGACGGGTTCGCCAGGGTCTCGTTCGATTTTGCGACGCAGCCTGTGGATGGCCTGCCATACCAGCTGGGGTTCGTTGTCCTCGGATCCCCAGACGTGTTCCAGAAGATAGCCGGGCACCAGAACGCGCCCCGCATTGATGATTAGTTCGGTGATCAGTCGATACTCGGTGGGGGTGAGATGTACCTCCTTTTCCTCCACGAACAGACGCTGGCGTGTTAGGTCCAGCTCAACGCCACCCATACGGTAGACAGTCTCGGCTTCTTGCTGGAGAAGCTGGTGGACGCGGCGCAGTCGCGCACGAATGCGGGCCAGGAGCTCCTGAGCGCTGAATGGTTTGCAGATATAGTCATCTGCGCCGGCGTTCAGTCCTCTTACCACGTCGTCGGTCTGGCCCAAGGCTGTGAGCATAATGATGGGGACAGCGGAGAATGCACGGATCTCACGGCAGGCTTGATATCCATCCTTCTGCGGGAGCATAATGTCAAGCAGTATGAGGTCGGGCGTTTCTGTCGCGGCCAGTTCCACGGCACTGGCGCCATTGTCGGTCGTGATGACGCGATAGCCACTCGCTTCCAGGTTTACCTTGATGAGACGTAGATACCTTGGCTTATCATCCACCACGAGTATGCGTGACTGACCACTTCTCATAGGCTCTCCTCTGGATGACTTCCGAAAGTGGGTAGTGTGAAACTGACGATTGTCCCCGCTCCGCGCTTGCTGTCCACCCATATCTTACCTGCATGCGCTTCCACAATACCACGGCACACGGCCAGGCCAAGTCCTGCCCCGCTTGTGGCGGCAGACACGGCGTTTTTCCCGCGATAGAATCGTTCAAAGATATGGTGCATGTCCTCTGTGGTGATGCCGATCCCCTCGTCGGTGATGGTGATCAAGGCATGCCCGTCGAGTATCCGCCCTTGGAGCCGCACGTGCCCCCCTTCCGGCGAGTACTTGATAGCGTTGTCCAGAAGGTTGTTCACGACCTCACCGATGCGCTGGGCATCAGCGCTGATGACGATCTCAGGAGGATCGAAGTCGAGGCTGATCTCGTGACGCGGGCTCCGGCGGCGAACAGATCTTGTCACTCGTTCACAAAGTTCAGAGAGGCCGGTGGGCTCCAGCCGGAGCTGCACGCTGCTGCTTCCTAGTTCGCCGAGTTCCAGTATCTGTTCCACGATATGAGAGAGGTGATCCGTTTGACTGACTATGTCTGACAGTAGCTCCATCTGCATGTCTGGTCCGAAATCGACATCCTCTCTCATCAGGGTGGTACTGGAGAACTTGATGACGCCCAGTGGCGATTTCAGATCGTGCGAGAAATTCGCGATTAGGTCGGACCGCAGCTCGTCTATCTGCCTGAGGAGCTCCACCTCAGCTTTGGCCTCCGCAAGTTGGGTGTTTTCGACCGTCATGCCTATCTGGCGTGTCAGGGATTG
>JAGHDT010000101.1 GCA_021159805.1 Anaerolineae bacterium | reverse complement strand
GGAAACCGGTTTGATCACCGAGATCGAGGATATCATCGAGGTTGTCTCCGGCCACGAACGCGGACGCGAACACGCTCGCGGCGCCGACATCGTTATCATCTACCGCGGTCGCATCACGGGAGGAACCCTCCAGGCAGCAGACGACGCCGAGGACGCCGATTTCTTCACACCGGACCACCTCCCGCCTCTGGCCTTCGAGGCGACTCGCAGAGCAGTGGAGACGTGGCTGCCGCAGAACAACGATTGCGCCGAGGAGCCGACGACTTGAGACGCGGATATCTGGCACTGATGCTCATCTTGGCCTTGGTCGGCGTAGGCGGCTGCCGCTCCGTGCTCGCAACTAACGGGTCGCAGGGCGTTGAGGCCCCACTTGGCGTCGATGCGACAGCGTCACAGCCCGACGGTACCGTGACACGGACTGCAACGGCCATCCCTACCGCCACGTCCACGGCCACACCGCAACCCACAGATACCGCGGTCCCAACCTACACACCAGAGCCAACCGCGACGCCAACGCTGGAGCCATCGCCAACGCCACAGCCAACGGTGCCGCCGACAGCGACGTACCCGCCACCACCCGAGTCGGTCAATGTGCCCATCTTGATGTATCACTACGTCTCCGAATTGCCACCAGGTGCCGACATCTACCGCCGGGATCTGACCGTGCTGCCGGAGCATTTTGAGGCACAGCTGCACTATCTGTTCCGCGAGGGCTACCAGACCGTGACCCTGGCCGATATCTACGCCAGACTCAGCACCGGGAAACCACTGCCGGCGCGGCCTATCGTGCTCACCTTTGACGATGGGTACAAAGATGCCTACACCATCGTTACCCCGCTCCTGCAGGAGTTTGGCTTTGTAGGTGAGTTCTTCGTGCTGGCTACGCCGGCGCACTACGAAGCCGAGCCCTATCTTACGTGGAATGAGATGCACGAGATGGCTACCGCCGGTATGTCTATGCAAGCACATGGACGAGACCACGTAGATCTGACCAACCGCCCTTACGATTTCCTGGTTTACCAGATTCTGGGGGCTCGGGAGGCGGTGGAGGCACACACAGGAGTGCCCGTGCAGTTCTTCTGCTATCCATCCGGTCGCCACGATGCGGATGCCGAAGCTGTCGTAGCATCCGCCGGCTACTTAGGGAGCGTCACCACTGCGTGGGGCAATGAGCTCTCCCTGGATAATGCCTACACCTGGCCACGCATCCGCATCAGGGGGGCTTGGGATCTCGATCGATACGCGGCAATTCTGGCGTCCCTGCCACAATCCAACTAACACAGACAAGGGGAGAGAGTTTGATGCGAAGATGGTTGATCGTGCTCTGCTCGCTGACGCTGGTACTGGCCTGCAACTTCCCAGGATTCCCCGAGGCGAATCCTGCGCTCCCGCCCACAAAGACTGTGACTCCGCAGGATCTTCCGGGCGAGACGCAGGACACCCCAGACTCCCAAGAGGATGACCAAAGCTTCAAATCCACGCCGCGCCCGCTGGATACCGTGGATATCCCTACGCCAGAGGACAGTGCCCACACCCCAACCCCGACGATGACGCCCAGCGCAGCGGCCACCGCAGCGGCCACGGCGACGGCCACGGCGACGGCGACGGCGACGCCTACAGCCACGCCTACAGCCACGCCTACAGCCACGTCCACGCCGGAGTCCATTGTCCCCGGCCCCCCCTTGGCATTTGAGGATCCCGCTTGGGAGCTCGTCGAATGGCACCGAATCCCCGATACTAATGACTGGGAAGGCACCCTCCGCATCCACGTGACCGGGGGCACCGCGCCCTATAGATCTCAGCTGGAGAACCACGAGATCATCGATGGGCTGGAGGTTCAGGCACGATGGCGTTTGTGCACCGCGATGCCGGCCACGATCAGAGTCTGGTCGGCCGACGAGCAGGTCGCACACACCGGCATCTGGGTCTGGGAGCTGGGCTGCGACGACTAGCCGGCTGAGACGATACCGATCCCTGGCCGGCAGATGCTCCGGGTCACAGTCATCCGGAGTATGTGTATGTCCCCAACGCTTCTATGAGGAGTGGATATGGCCGATGAGTTTGATAGCCTCTTTCCCAGACCTGAAATACACAAGGTCACGAGACTTGCCAGTGTCGTGAGCGGAAGCTTGAGCAAGGGACTTGAGGCCAAGCTGGCGCCGGATCGCATGATCGAGGGGCTGGCAGTGGGACGCTACGTCGTCGTTCGCGGGCAGACAGGCCGGCGCTTCTTTGGCATGATCACCGACGTGGCCCTGGAGAGCCGTCATCCGGAAATAGAACAGACCCCACCGGACGATCCCGAGAGCTTCATCGCGCAGGTCTACCGCGGGACGCTGACCTACGGGAGGATTCACATCACCCCCATGCTGGTGATGGAGGAGCACACCAGGACCGTCCGGCCTGCCAAGACAGTCCCGGCGCACTTCACGCAGGTCTATGAAGCCACGCCCGAAGAGGTAGCCGATGTCTTCGGCGACCCCGATGAAGCGGGCCGGTTCCATATCGGTGATCCGCTAGAGATGGAGGGGACGCGCATTGCCCTGGATCTGGCGCGCTTCGTGGAGCGCTCCAGCGGCATTTTCGGCAAGAGCGGTACGGGCAAGACGTTCCTCACGCGCATGGTGCTCGCCGGCATCATCCAGGAAAAGGTCGCCGTCAATCTCATCTTCGATATGCACAACGAGTACGGTTGGAAGAGCCAGGATGAGGCCAGGCAGGATGTCAAAGGACTGCGGCAGCTCTTCTACGACGGCCGCGTCAGCGTCTTCACGCTGGATCCCGAGTCCTCACGGCGTCGCGGCAGCAAAGTCGATTTCACCGTCAGGATCGGCTACGACCAGCTTGACCCGGAGGATCTGGAGATGCTCGCCCCGCTCTTCGGCTTCACCGATGTGCAGACCAATGCACTCTATATGCTGCGGCGGCGTCTCGGCAAGGCGTGGATACGCATCCTGCTGGAGGACGATCCGTCGCCCGGTACCAGCGACAGACGGGCCGACGACGAAGGGCAAATGAGCAAACGAAGTTCAGCGCTCACCAAGCTGCTGGAGGAGGGACGACTCCACGAGGGCTCCCTGGGAGCCATTCAGCGCAAGCTTGAGCAACTGCGTCGCTTTGGCTTCCTGGTCAAAGACAACGTGCACGAAAACCCCATCGAGCGCATCATCACATACTTGGACAGCGGCAACAACGTAATCCTTGAGTTTGGGCGTTACGGCAATGCTTTGGTGGCCTACATCCTGGTGGCTAACTACATCACGCGCCGCATTCACAGAGCCTACGTGAACCGCAAAGAGGAATTCCTCGGAGGGCAGGGGAGTGAGCCACGACCGCTGATGATCACCATTGAGGAGGCCCACAAGTTCCTCGATCCCACCATCGCCAAGCACACCATCTTCGGCACCATCGCACGCGAGATGCGCAAATACAACGTCACACTCCTGGTCGTGGATCAACGCCCCAGCGGTATCGATCAGGAGGTGATGAGCCAGATCGGGACACGCATCACAGCGCGGCTGGATGAGGAAAACGATATCCGCGCTGTTTTCTCCGGTGTCTCCGGAACAGCAGCCCTGAGGGAGGTCCTTGCACGGCTGGAGACCCAGCAGCAGGCGCTGATTCTGGGCCACGCCGTACCTATGCCGATCGTGATTCGCACGCGCGACTATCCTGACTTCGTCCGGGAAATCACCGGGAACGCCATCGACGTGGAAGACGCGGGCGCAGCCCTCTTCGGGTAGACTCCCCGGCGACACAGATCAAGGAGATCCGTTGGAAAACAGCATCTTCGAAACCCATAGACGCCTCAAGGTTTTCCCGCCCGCGCTCCTCGTTTACATCGTCTACCGCCGGCTGGTCGAGCACGGCTTCAGAGCCACGTGGCTGTGGATTTGGGACAAGATCGTACGCCGAACAAAGGGGTTCTCCGTACCGGCCATCAGCCGGGTCGCACCGAACCTCTACGTCGGCGGACAGCACAGACAGCGGGGTCTGTCTAGGATGCGCAAGCTGGGCATCACCGCTGTAGTCAACATGCGCGAGGAGTCGGATGATGGTCCGCGCGGGCTGGGACTGGACCATTATCTG
>JAGHDT010000559.1 GCA_021159805.1 Anaerolineae bacterium | reverse complement strand
GACACATTGTACATCCACCCACTGGCAGTCAGGCGGATGCCGAATCCGTTGTACCAATGGTTCCGGACGTGACGCGCCGCAATGATATCCTCAAGGCGAAACTGCCTGCGAATCAGTCCGGGGCCAAAGAAACACGCCAGCAGGCCGTCCCGGATCTCGATCGTGAGGGAGTGATAGAGGGCCAGACAGGCCACTAACAGCAACAACAGTGAGCCGGTCAGGAGATGCCACCCTGTCGTCAGGATCTCGTAGCCAAGGAAGACGACACCCGTGCCGAGCCCCACCACAACAACCGTGCCGAATTGCGACCTTCGATATGATGCCTTCACAACACCTCCAGTTCACGGCGCTCTTCGCGATACCCGATCGCGGTGTCATTGAGCGCAGTTTCGAACGATGTTTCCATTCTACCGTACTCTCGCAGGAAATTCGCACCCGCCGGCCAACCGAGGTTCAGCGAATATTGGACATAGCAACAGGACTCATGGATTCGGAGGATCGGCCAGCCCCAGACGACTCCCGGCCAAGTGGCCATCAGTCGACAGAGTATGGTGTGGGATTGTGTGATGCCTCACCCACAGATTCGGCTTGCTGTGCTTGTGAGCGTGCCTTCAATATCGATGGTATAATCACCGCGCCGGATCACGCGACCTGTCAGAACCGTAGCATTCGAAACTTCAGTGATGAACCACAACATATCTCAATAGAGGAGCTCACAAATGTTGGTTGGCGACACAAGGAATAGAAATGTCGGGCTGTTTCTCGCCCTCACTTTTGCCTATGCCTGGATACTCTGGCTACCTTCGGTACTCGTTGGATTCGGATTGATCACCCTTCCATTTGATGTCGAAGCCTACTCGTTGATTGCTGTGCTAATTGGTGCATTCGCGCCCCTGTTTGCTGCCGTGACACTGATCGTGAGACAGAAGGGTTGGAGTGGAGCACGGCAGCTAATCCGGCGGGGATTCGATTTCCGTGTGAAACCGATCTACATATTTGCCTCCCTGCTACTCCCCTTGGGGATTGCAGCCGGCGCCCATTACTTTACGATCTTCACGGGCATCGATGACTTGCCAAGCACATTCCTACCAGAGGATCTTCCGGTTCCTGCCATAGTTGCGTCGATTCCGTACTTTCTTATGATGCTGCTCTTTGGAGGCGGGCAGGAAGAGTTCGGCTGGCGTGGTTTCGCTCAGGATCCGCTGCAGGAGCGCTTTGGCATTGTCAAAGGAAGTATGCTGTTGGGAGCAATCTGGGGACTGTGGCATCTGCCGCTCTGGTATATGCCGGGGGACGGGCACTCCTATTATCCGTTTGTTGCTTTTGTGATCTTCATAACTAGCTTCTCTGTGCAGATCGGTTGGCTGTACAACGCAAGCGGCAAGAAATTGCTCATTCCGTGGCTCTTGCATGCAATGGGCAATACGGTTGCCCCCTTGTTTCCCGCGTTTCATTTTGCGCCGGGCCTGAAGCAACCAGGCTACTGGGTCTTTGCTGGTGCAAACGCGCTGGTTTCGCTGATCATAGGGATTTGGTTCATCAAGCCACACGAGATGAGTGAAAGCAAGCAGTGGGAAACGCGTTCAATGAGCTGATGGTCAGTGTGATAGGATGATGACCCGAAAGAAATCGGACCACATCCCAAGTGAGAGTAGAGCACAGACTCGAGAGCCTGCGGAGGATAGACTGTAGCCAAAGCCGGCTCACGGGTACCGGCACCATCGATAGTGTATGGACGGTCAACACCGACCACAGGAGACATCCATGGCCCAGACCCCACAAGAAGTCGTAGATCGCCTCTTCCGAGGCCAACCGGCGGAGCGCGTGGCCCTGCACGGCTCGCCGTGGCCGGAGACGTTGGTCAAGTGGGTGGCCCAGGGCTACCCGACGCGTGTTGTGCACAAGGAACCGGGCGAGAACCGCTGGCGCCCCGACGACGGACGGTCGGAGACCGTCATCGAGGCCGGTCATTTCACAGAGCCTGTCGCGCCGTGGGAGCACTTCGGCTACGATATGGTCGGCATCGGCCCGTGGTTCGACCCGCTGCCGATCCTGGACTACGACGAACTCCTGGAGGAGACCGACGCGTGGGAAGTCCGCCGCGACGGCGCCGGTGCAGCTCTCAAGTATTGGAAGCACAAGTCCGGCACACCCGAGCATATCGACTTCCGGATGGTGACCCGCGAAATCTGGGAGCGCGACTACCGCCCCCACGTCCTCACTTGGGATCCGGCGAGAGTGGACACAGCGGAGATGATTCGCAACCGCGCCGCGGCGGAGGGGCACGAGCGCTGGATCCACTATGGCCACCTCTTCATCTGGGAATTGGCCCGCAAGAGCATGGGCGACATCACGCTCTATGAGAGCCTGCTCCTCGACCCCGGCTGGATCCACGACTACAACCGCGTCTACACCGACCTCTACAAACGCGCCTTCACCGCGATGATCGAGGAGGCGGGCCGCCCCGACGGCATCTGGATCTACGAGGATCTGGGCTACAAGAACGGGCTATTTGCCTCGCCCAAGGTCTTCGGGGAGCTGATTTTTCCCTACTACACCGAGCTGGTGACCTTCTTCCACGACACCTACGACCTGCCGGTGGTCTTCCACTCCTGCGGCAGCACGGTGGATGCACTGCCGATGATTCTGGAAGCAGGCTTTGACGCGCTCAACCCGATGGAGCGCAAGGCCAAGGGGAACGATCCCTTCGCCTTCGCCGAGGCGTACGGGGACCAACTGGCCTTTGTCGGCGGCCTCGATGCACGGGTTCTGGAGACCAACGATCGCGACGTCATCGTCCGTGAGGTCACCGCCTATATTGAGGGGATGAAGTCGCGCGGGGCGCGCCTCGTCTTCGCCACCGACCACTCGATCTCGCCCCGCACAGACTATGATAGCTACCGCCATGCCCTGGACGCATACCGCGCCTGTATGGTCTATTAGTGTACTTGTTCGCTTGGCGCCCTTGGCGGTCAATCTGATGATCCGGTCTCCTTTGCAGCTTCGCGGCTCTGCGTGAGCCCTTTGCCTGAGTTCTTACAGTGACATCACAAGGAGTGACTATGACAACATTCAAGCTTCAACCGCCGGCCTACCGGCCCCTCCGCCTCGGGGCCATCTCCCCCACCGGCTGGCTGCGCCGGCAGCTCCGCATTCAGGCCGACGGCATCAGCGGACACCTGGACGAATTCTGGCCCGACGTCCGCGACAGCCAGTGGTTCGGTGGCGAAGCCGAAGCCTGGGAGCGTGCCCCCTACTGGCTCGACGGCGTCATCCCCCTGGCCTACACGCTCAATGACGAGGCCCTGATCGCCAAGGTCACCCGCTATGTCGACTACATCGTCGAGCACCAGCACGAGGACGGCTGGCTGGGCCCGCGCGCTATGATCGCCGCCTCCGGGGCCGCAGTTCAGGCCAGCTACGATCTATGGGGCCAGATCCTGGCCACCAAGGTGCTGCTCCAGGCCTACGACGCTGCCGGCGGTGACGCCAAGATCCGCGACGCATTGTTGCGCGCTCTCCGCTGCATCGACCGCCATATCGACAGGGCCCCCCTCTTCAACTGGGGACAGTTCCGCTGGTTCGAGACGCTTCTCAGCATTGCCGCCCTCTACG
>JAGHDT010000427.1 GCA_021159805.1 Anaerolineae bacterium | reverse complement strand
GGACAACTTCCATTGGATTTCTCGTAAAAGTCAATGGCCCACTGTCCCATAGCCGGATGTCTCCTGGTAGTGCGTAGGACCCGGTCGCTTATAGCGTATATGCTATAATGATTTTAGCACTGTTCTCATCACAAGTCAAGACCGCCGCATTAAGTCACCTAAAATGTTACCGAAGTGGTAGGGTTCTACCAAATGATAAAGTTACCGGAGGTGAACCATGGCCACAGAGCAAGATATGGGTATTGAGGAACGCTATCAGTATCTCCGCCGTATGCAAGAGCGCTATCAACGAGAAGATCGGAGAACACGCAGTCAGATGTTGGACGCGATGGTAATCTACACAGGCATGCACCGCAAGGCACTGATCCGTCGTCTGGGAGGCGATCTGACCCGTAAACCACGTTTGCGGGAGCGTGGTCGGACGTATGGCCCCGAGGTGGACGCTGCCTTGCAGGTGATCTGGGAGACCCTGGACTACGTTTGCCCGCTGCGACTGCAGCCGAACTTGGTGAGTACCGGCAGGCTACTCGCGCGGCACGATGAACTGCTGTGGACTCCACACCTGGAGACGCTGCTACAGGAGATCAGCGTATCTACCGTCCGCCGCCATCTTCCCACGCCGCCACAGACGCACCGGCGTCAGCAGCCGCGCCCCCCACAGAATAGACACCAACAGCAAATCCCCGCCTATCGCATCCCCCGCGACATCCCGGATCCCGGCCATCTGGAACTAGACCTGGTGCACCACTGTGGAGAGAGCACCACAGGTAACTATATCCACACGATGCAGCTGGTCGATGTCGCCAGCGGTTGGAGTTGTCGACGGGCTATGCTGGGCCGCAGTCAACTTGCGGTAACCGACGCTTTGGCCTATCTGATCCCCCGTTTGCCCTTCGAACTGCGCGAACTCCATCCGGACAACGGCAGTGAGTTCCTCAACCAGATGGTTCTCGACTTCCTGAGCCAGGATTACCCGGACTGTCTTCCCTCCCGCTGCCGTCGCGGACGGCCTAACGATAACCGCCTGGTCGAGGAGAAGAATGGCTCCCTAGTCCGCCACTATCTTGGCGATCGGCGCTTGGATACCGTTGCCCAAACCCGCTTCCTCAACGCACTCTACGAACGCATTGAGGATTTCCACAACTTGATCGTGCCCGTGATCAAGCAGATTGATAAAGTCTGGGTACCCGCCACCGCAGAACGTCCAGGCTATCTCAGACGCTTTCACGATACACCCCGGCCACCACTCGATCGGCTCTGTGCTATCTTGGGCGAGGATTCTACCATCTGCCAGGAGCTGCTCAAGCAGCGGGATAACATCAATCCCCTACAACTACGCCGCTCTATCTACCGTGATCTCGACCATCTCTTTGCCTACCCACTCGCTGTACCTGGTCACGTTGAGAGTACCTTCGAGACCCTGGCCGACCCCGATCGCTTCCCAGCAGCTGTAGCTGCCCTGAAGGCTGTGGACACCGTGGACAAACCACACAACGGTTTGCCCACCGTGCCCACAGCCTCGACTACGACGACGGATGTTCTCTTTTCAAGAAAGGAGTAGGCCTTGCTCCGGTAACATTATCATTTGACAGAACCATAGCGCTTCGGTAGCACTATCATTTGACTTGACACGCCGGCACGTCTGTAGAATGGTCACTACTCAGCCCCGTCATTCCGAGCGACCGAAGGAAGTCGAGGAATCTCTTGTCGGAGTCACATTTGCCATTGCAGGTGAAGATTCCTCGGTTCGCTACGCTCACTCGGAATGACGTACGAGGAGAGCCTGAGTAGTAACGTACAATGAATGAACCGGCGGCAGAGGCGCAGTGCTGTCTGCGGCGCGGCGTCTTCTGCGCTTGCGAGCCTGCGCCCTCTGCCGACGATGGCTCCAGTCTGCCATCAGGCGGGCAGAAGGCAAGTAGATGGGCTATAATATTCGGCAGGCTGGCGACCGCCGTGGCAGGCCGGCAGAACTCTATTGGGCAAACGAACCTTATCCTGGAGGCATCTGTGAATCGTCCGGTTATTGTTGTGCATGGGGGTGCGTGGTATATCGCTGAGCAGCAGGTTGATGCGTTTGTGGATGGCTGCCGCCGGGCAGCTTCCGCCGGATGGAGTATTCTCCGTGCCGGAGGCTCTGCAGTGGATGCCGTTGAGGCTGCCGTGCGTATTCTGGAGGACGATCCAGCGTATGACGCCGGGCGTGGCAGCCTGCTGACCAAGGATGGGCGCGTGCAACTGGATGCGATTCTGATGGACGGCCGGTCGCTCTCGTTCGGGGCAGTGGCTGCTGTTGAGCGGATCCGGCACCCCATCAGCCTGGCACGGATGGTGATGGAGCGCTGCGAGCACAGCTTTGTGGTGGGGCGCGGGGCCGAGGAACTGGCCGCGTCGTATGGCGTGAGTTTCTGCGATCCCGCCGATCTGATGGGCCAGCCGGATCCGGGTGGCTGGGCGCCTCCGGTCTTCTTGCCCGGTGAGGCTGAGGGCGTGACCACACACGTGCGACAGCGGCTGGGCGACACGGTGGGTGCTGTGGCGATGGATGCCGAGGGACACCTGGCCGTGGCGACCTCGACCGGCGGCACGCCCGACAAG
>JAGHDT010000133.1 GCA_021159805.1 Anaerolineae bacterium | reverse complement strand
TCGTCTACGGAATCCTCTCCACAATTCCCTGGTGGGCCGCCGTCAGCGTGCGGGCCGAGAAATTCACGAACGGTGCCCGCCCTTGCCAGGGGAGCTCCGCCCCGACCAGGAACCGATACCCGAACGGCGCACCAGCCAACTGTGCAGCGGTGATCTCGCCCAGCGTCGCCGCGTCGTACAGCCGCACTGTCACCTGGTCACCGTATCCACCGCCCAGTATGTTTGCGTCCACCTCCGTGCGGATCGTCTGCACCGCCGTAGCGTAGTCTGCTGGGTTGATCGACAGTATCCGTGCCGCCTTCTCCGTTCCCACATCCAGCGCGTGCTTGAGCAGCACCCCTTGTCCCAACTCGAACCCCGCGAAGAGAAGCATTGCGGTGATCATGATCACAAAGAGCATCTCGACGGAGCCCTGCCCACGTTCATCCGGCACGCGCATAGCCCTTCTCCCCTATGACACCCGGAACGTCAAAACCATGATGACCACGAAAGCACAGAGGCTGAGTGTAAATATCCCCACGCCGATCCAACCAATAATGATGCCCGCCTTGGCCAAGCCGCGTCCTTCCAGGGCGCCTCCGCTGGCGTCGGTCTCTCGCTTCGCCATGTAACCCAACACCAGCCCAACGATGCTCCCAATGATCGGCAGCCCAGTTACGCCCAGGATGCTGCTCACGAGCGACCACACAGCCAAGTTGCTTGTCTTTTTCGCCACTTGCACACCCTTTAGACGACTAACCAGAGATAGATCAACGCCCCAGCAGCCAGGACAGGCGTGAGCGGGATGGCAATCACGCCCTCTTCTCCCGTCCGCGCCGGCAGGGAGCCTGCCAGTCCATCCTTGACGACCCGCTGCACCAACAACGGTGCGGCACCTCCTACCTTGCGCACGAGCAGGACGGTCCCAACCACGCCGCAAGCCGCCAGCAGGATTCCGGCCAGGCGGGGATCCGGATAGAGAGCCAGCAAAATCATGATGACCTTGGCGTCGCCGGCACCGAAGACCCCAGCGCGACTCATTGCCAGGGAAACAAGCCATCCGAAGACGGCCGTCCGTCCCTGTGCCGACCCCAATGCCGCAGCCAACGCCACGGCTGCGGTCCCTGGCACCAGGGCTGCCGCCGTGTCCGAGAGCAAGATCGCAAGGAAGGCCAGGGCCAATGCTAGTGCGTCATATACGCCCCAGTCCAACGGCGCTCGGAGCACAGTGGGGAAGATGAGTTCCCCCACCCCAACGACTGCTGCCGCACCCCCGATAATCAGGACGGGGATCGTGGTCGCCCAGTGGGGCAAAGAGCTCCGCCGAACATCCACAATGGCCAGATAAACCAGCCATGCACTGACCAGCACCCGCGCGATGAGGCTAAAGCCCATTGTTGACGGCCTCCAGTTTCCCCTTGAGTGTGTTGGCGATAGTCAATAGCACGCCACCCACGACAGCGATGATGATGGCGGCTGCTACCAGCCACTCGACAAGGCTTTGACCTTTCGTGTCCCGCAAAAAATCCATTCACGTCCTCCTGGCAGTGATGGGGGGCCAGCGGTGGAAAAGGGCGGGTAGCGCCCTCTTCCACCGCCCCCTGGCTACGACAACGATCACGGATCTGGAATGTTGCCAATCCAGGTATTGGTCTTGCCGCCCTCGGTGGCGGTGGTGTTGGCGACGGTGTAGATAACGGTACCCACGACGGCTACGACCAGCACCGCAGCCACCAGCCACTCGACCAGGCTCTGACCCTTCGTGTCCCGCAGAAACTGCATTGACGACCTCCTACTGTGCTAGATATGACAGAGTGTGATCATGGGCGTGACAGGCCACCCTAAGTCCGGCTACGACGTTGAGGGATCAGGAATGTTGTCGATCCAGGTATTGGTCTTGCCGCCCTCGGTGGCGGTGGTGTTGGCGATGGTGTAGATAACGGTACCTACGACGGCTACGACCAGCACCGCTGCTACCAGCCACTCGACCAGGCTCTGACCCTTCGTGTCCCGTAGAAACTGCATTGACGACCTCCTGTTACGATAGTGAGATAGCTACCCTACTCATCCGGCGCGGCGGTCAGGGTATCATGCTCGGGCCTGCCCCCGAGATCGTACTGACCAATCCATACGCCGGTGGATAGAGGACCAGAACCAGGATGGGTGGGAGCAAACCAATGAGCATGGGGAACACCAAGCGCAAGGGCGCACCCTCCACCTCCTGCTCGGCCCTCTGACGCAACTCCTCCGCTGTCTCCTCGGCAGCGGCGCGGAGCACGTCAGCGAATGAAGCGCTGCCGCGCCGAGCGGTCCGGATCCGTCGGACCAGCATCTCCAGCTCGGGCGAACGCAACTCCGTCGCCAATCGCTCCAGAACCTCATTCGGCCCCGCGATCGTGAGCAAATGGCGGTGCTGTCGCAATCGCTCGTACACAATGCCCTCGCGGTCGGCCGCGTTAGCGACCCTATCAAGCACCGCGCCCAGGCTGCCGCCGAACGCCAACTGCAACTGCATTTCCTGGATCAACTCGCCGACCTGGCGACGGATCATGTGCTCTGCGGCAGCCCGCTTGCGTCGGCGGTACATCATGGGGATCAACCCAGCGGTCAGCCCCAGCATCTGGGTTACGCCGCCGAGTAGCACGTGGGCTACCAGCAAGCCGCCCAACGCGCTCACGATCATCCAGGGTGCCATGTTGCGCGGCAAGCCGTAAAGGGCGACCTCTTCGTCGTCCTGGCGGCCTGCCCCACGCACTCGCAACCTTCCCTGGCCTCGCCAGCGCCGGCTCAGCAAGGCCAGCACCAGATCGGCCAGCGCCGACGCACCCACCCAGACGGCCAAACCCACCGCAATGGCCGACAAGATCGCAGGAACCCACAGTATCCCGGTCATCTTTCCACTACCTCGAAAACGTCCGTCCAGTCACCGTTTATATTTACCTCGATGTGGTTTCCGATCAGACGGGCTGGGCAGTCGATGAACGTTTGAGCCTTCGCCAAATTCACAAGGGTCTCCCACTCTACCTTCACGCCCATCTCACTCGCTTCCCTATGCGCCTTGGATGGCAAGTAGACCTCGTACATTCTCATCCTTCCCAAAACGTCAATCGCGGTTCCACACCAAGGCTTGTCTGACAGGAAATTACCCTCCAAATAGCACACGCGTCGGTTACCCAATCGTCCAAGGAGCTCTTCCAAGGTCGGCAAACAGGCTAAATGCATGCGATCGGGCGTAGTCACAATGACGTTCTCAAGGACCTTTGTCAGTTCCTGAAGCGCCGGAATCATTTTCCCCAAGGCGTTCATTGCTTCTTGGATCTGTTCATTTGCATTCTTCTGATCGTCGCTCACAGCAATTCCTCCAGGCGTTTGATCTCGGCGGCGAAGTACCAGCTCCCGGCCAGCGCCATGCCTGTCGCTACTACCATCATGGCTGGGCGCTCCGCGTAGAACTGATGCCACATCGGGAGTGCCGTCGTCGCGGCCAGGGCAGCCAAATTCGCAACCTGAAGCGTCCGCAACGTCAGCCGCGTGAGCGTCAGCACGGTTTGCGCCCGATTGCGCAGTTGGCGGCTCTTGCGCACCTGCATTTGCAAGTCCTGCAGGGCATTGCGGATCGCATCCTCATCCGCCCTTCCCACCTGCGTCAGAATAAGCGCCAGGCGCGACAGATAGGGCAATCCTGGTTCTCGCAACACGGCCAGGGCCCGCTCGACGTCCAGGTCGGCGCGATACCGTCGCACGGCTTCAAGGACAGCCTGCTTGATAACTCCGTCAGGCATATCCTCCGCGGCCTCTTCCAGCGAGTAGAAGACCGACTGACCGACGGTAAAGACGCTGCGCAGCATGTCGATGAAGG
>JAGHDT010000313.1 GCA_021159805.1 Anaerolineae bacterium | reverse complement strand
TGACAGAGCAACGCGGTCACTCAGTGCGCTACCGCGGTCCTTGATCGCCCAGAGATGTGTCCTGAGGCTGAGAAACCGCGCGCGATCAATGAGCCTCGGACCGCTTCGCTGCATCTGGAAACCCGATTCATCCGGCACTGATGCTGCACGCGGATGAAGTCCACGTGCAGCATCAGTGCCCAAAACACAACTGAGCTACCAGGTGAATCCCTCGAAGTCCAAAGGGGCTTGCCTTCAGGACATCGGCGCCGCGCTGCGTGCGGGCAGGGCTACACCTGAGCGAGACCGGATTGTATGCTCTAGTCCATCGTCTCCGCGAGGCCCAAGAGCGCTAGATCCAACTCACGCAGCTCGGCCACAGCATCCGCCAGCGGGTATGACTTCAGCTTGTTCCCGCGCAGTGCCACCATATTGCCGCTTTCGCCCTCCAGGATCCGATTCGCCGCGAAAGCGCCCATCCGCGTGGCCAACAGCCGGTCAAACGCCGAGGGACGACCGCCACGCTGAACATATCCCAGCACCGTCACCCGGACCTCAAAGCCCAGATCGTCCTTGTGTGCACTCAGATACTCTGCCACCGCCTGCGTGCCGGGCTCCCAACCTTCCGCGAGCACCATTATGCAGTGATGCTTCCCACGCACATAGGCGTCAACGACTTCCTCAGCGATCTCCTCAACCGATGGCCCCTTGCGCTCCGGCACCAGGATCATCTCGGCACCGCCGGCCAGTCCACTCGCCAACGCCAGATAACCGCAGTCCCGGCCCATCACCTCTATCAGGAAGGCGCGCTGGTGTGACGAGGCCGTGTCCTTGATGCGATCGATGGCATCGAGGATCGTGTTGAGCGCCGTGTCGACGCCGATGGCCCGGTCCGTCCCGGACACATCATTGTCGATGGATGCTGGCACACCATAGGTCGGGAACCCCATCTCGTGAAGCTTGAGCGCCCCGGTCAGCGACCCGTTCCCACCGATCACGACCAGCCCGTCGATACCCAGCTGGTTCAGATTGCGGATCGCCGTACGGCGCACTTTGACATCCTTGAACTCCGGGCACCGCGCGGTGCCCAGGAACGTCCCCCCCCTACCCATAATGCCGCCAACATCCCGGCTGGAAAACTGCGAAATATCGCCGTTGATCAGCCCACGATATCCCCACTGGACACCGTAGACGTCAACACCTTTCTTGAGCGCCTGGCGCGTCACCGCGCGAATAGTGGCATTCAGCCCAGGGCCATCTCCCCCACTCGTCAGCACAGCAATTGATTTCATCCCGGATCCTTCCTGGCTAGCCTTGTCATTATGCTCCGTCAGCGTTCTCGCCAACATGTCTATTCTAGCCCGCTCAGCGTCCATGACAAATCAATGACTCATTGACATCGGGCGCGCCAGACTATAATGGGGTGCATACGAACCAGGGAGAGCGAACCGGAATGGAAGATCTCAGAGCATCGATGGTGTCACGGATGGGGAGCGCCCAGACGCCGGCCGAAGAGCTACGTCAGATCTTGACCCGTCTTGAGAATCGCGTTGGACAGATTGGCCACGGGGAGAAGGCTGCGGCGGCTGAGATGCTCGACCTCCTCGATCAGGGTGGTGCCCTGATCAGGCAACTCACCACCGGTGGTGGTGGTGATCCCGCGGCCGAGGCCCTCCGCTTCAACACGATCACACGGCAATTTGACAAGAAGAAAGCCACTTTCCTCAAGCAAGTCGGCGGTGCCGAGGCGCTGCGGCAGTTGCGCGCCACGCGTGAGCACGAGGAGGACCATTGGTGGTGGTATGCCGATGTGCGGCTGGAAGAGGAACGCCGGCTGCACCGAACCCACATCCTCCAGCGCGCGGGCATCGCAGCAGTTGTGCTGATCATCCTGACCGGCCTGTATATGCTCTTCCTGGCCCCGGACGAGGCGACCCGCGAGCGCTTCCGGCACGAACAAGATGCTGAACAAGCGCTCATCGATGGAAATCCGGCAGCAGCCGTGATCGAGGCCGACCTGGCCCTGTCCTGGGCACCCGACGATGCGGGGCTGCTCATCCTCAAAGGTATCGCGCTCGAACTACAAGGAGAGACAGAGCAGGCGCAGGCATTGTACGACCGGGCGCAGGAACTGCTGGGTGACACAGAGACCTTCCTCGCCTCGCGAGCCCAAACCTATATGCTGGCCGGTCACAGCGATCTAGCCCTTGCTGACGCCCAGCACATCATCGAACTGGACCCGAACTCGGCCCTGGGGCACTTCCTCCTGGGCAATGCCAACGCGTCACTGGGGAACACCTTCGAGGCCGCCGACAATTATGAGCGCGCCTCGGAGCTCGCCGACGCCACGGGGCAGACCGAGCTCCAGGCCATGGCCAGGGTTCAGCTTGCGAACCTCACGATGATGATGCAGGCACCCGATCTCGGTTCCGGCACAAAGCCATCGGAGTAGCACTCCGCAGCACCTCAGTACGCCCACCGGGGAAACCGGCCTGCCCAGAAAGGGGGCTTCATCCCATACAGAGCTACCCATCCGGCCATCAGCCTTCCGCTTACGGCGAAGTGATACTTCGCCCCTCTGCTGTCCACGTAAACGGAGCACGCCACCGGGGCCTTCGCCCAGATGGCGTGATTTCATCTCTCCACTCCAAGTCGGGCAGCTACCGCGCCATCCAGCCTCCATCAACCAGCACAATCGCGCCGTTCACGTAGTTGGAGGCCTCCGACGCCAGGAAGACGCCGATCCCCTTGAAGTCATCGGGAGTGCCCCAGCGCC
>JAGHDT010000443.1 GCA_021159805.1 Anaerolineae bacterium | reverse complement strand
GGCAAGGTCCACGTTGGAGTGTTGGAACGTTTGGACGTTCAAACGTGGAAACGTTCTAACCTGTGAACCGGCAAATGGCGGCCGTTTTTCTCAAGGAGGTAGCGTATGACCCACAAGCCCTGGCGTGGCAGCTTTGCGATTCCGATGACCCCGTACGATGAGAATGACCGCATCGATGAGGATGTCTTGGAGGCTGAGCTGGAGTTCTGTATCGAGAGCGGCGTCGGCGGCATAGCAGCCCCGATGATGGTCAGCGAGTTTCGCTCACTGTCGGAAGCCGAACGCAAGCTGATGATGCGCGTGGCGGTTGAGGTGAGCGCTGGGCGCACGCCGATCGTCGCTAATGTGGCGGCGGTTAACACGCCGCTGGCTGTGGCGTACGCGACCTATGCCCAGAAGATCGGAGCCGATGCGGTCATCGCGATGCCGCCCTACGTCAACAAGGTCGACTTCAAGAAGCTCTACGCCTACTATAAGGCAATCTCCGACGTGGTCGACGTGCCCGTATGGATTCAGAACGCCAGTGTCGCCGCGCTCTCGCCTGATCGACTGGTGCAGCTCTGCGAGGAGATCGAGAACGTCAGCTGGGTCAAGGAAGAGGTCCCGCCGAGCCGCAAGAACATCACGGCCTTGTTGGCCAAGAAAAGCCCGGCGGTCAAGGGGGTGATGGGTGGTGGGGGTGGGCGCCCAATGTTTGTGGAGCACGCTCGCGGTGCTGCCGGCAATGTCCACGCTTGCCAGTTCTGCGATGTGGTACAGCGTGTGTGGGAGTTCCTGGATGCCGGTGAGATGGATGCTGCAAGCGACCTCTTTGAGCATCTGTTGCCCTCGCTGATGCTGGAGGGGATGATGGGTATGGCCTACGCCAAAGAGATCATGGTTCGCCGGGGAATCTTCAGGAATCACACCGTGCGCAACAACAGCTATCCGCTGGATGATCACGATATGGCCGAGATCGACCGCAGTTGGGATCGGATCGAGCCGTATCTCCTTTGGCACAAGTAGGGAAATCACAAATCACACATCTAGCTACCGGACACCTTTTGAAATTGCTGCGTACTCCGTCATTCCGAGCGTAGCCCGAAGCGTAGCGAAGGGCGAAGTCGAGGAATCTTACACGCCCGACAGCTTGAGATTTCTCGACTCCGAAGACTCCGCTCGAAATGACGGTAGCGAAAGGGGCATCGAGAAAGCTTGCGGTTCAACAAAGTGTCCGGTGGCTAGATCGTTAATCACAAATGGCAGACACCGGATCAGCACATGGCAACCGGCCCACCGGCAGAGCGGTCTGATCTCTTGCTGACTTGTGATTTTCTGATTCATTCATCCTGGAAAGGGAGTGTTCGATGACGAAGAATGACGATACTACGCTGAGTAATATGGAGAATGCGGTCAACACCTTCTCAAGCCCGTCGGAACTGAGAATCACGGACATCCGGACGGCGACGGTCTGCTCTAACTACGATTATCCGATCATCAAGATCGACACCAACCAGGGTGTCTACGGTATCGGCGAGGTCCGGGACGCCGGGCACCGTGAGAACGCGCTGCAGTTCAAGAGTATGCTGCTGGGGAATAACCCATGCAACATCGACATGATTTACCATACCATCAAGCGGTTCGGTCACACTGCCCGTGAGGGCGGCGGCGTCTCTGGCATTGAGATCGCACTGATGGACCTGATCGGTAAGGTCTATGGTATTCCCTGCTACCAGCTTCTGGGCGGCAAGTACCGCGACAAGATCCGCATCTACGCCGATACGCCGGAGCCCGCCGAGCCCACGCCGGAGGCGTACGCGCAGCGCGTGTTGAGCCGCAAGGAGATGGGTTTGACGTTCATCAAGTTCGATGCGCGTCTACAGACCCTGGCGGAGATTGAGGGGGGTATGGTCGGCACGCCCACCAAGTTCGAGTATCCGATCGGCCCGCGCTCCCGCGCCGCTGGGACCGGCCAGGTCGTCAAGATGACGGAGAAAGGCTATGAGAAGTTGGCTGAGATCGTGGCTATGGTGCGTGAGACGGTCGGCTGGGATGTCTCCCTGTGTATTGATCACTACGGCCACGGCTATCTGACCGCAAAAGAGGTCATCAAGCTGGCCGGCTACCTGGAGCCCTATGCGTTGTCGTGGATGGAGGACCCTATGCCCTCGCCTGATATGTGGGGCCACAAGCGCGTCACCGACGCCGTGAACGTCCCCATCGCAGGCGGCGAAGATCTCTATCTGTGGGAAGAATTCCGCCCCTTTATTGAGAACCATGCAGTCGACATCATCCATCCTGACCTGCTGACCTCCGGCGGCATGGCAGAGACCAAGCGGATCGCCGACTATGCCGAGCGCTACGGCATCCCCACAGCGCTGCACTTCGCCGGCTCCCCCATTGCCTTTATGGCCAACCTCCACACCGCGGCTTCGCTCTCGAGCTTCGTGGCGCTGGAGCATCACGGCCTGGATCTGCCGTTCTGGAACGACCTGGTCACCGGGATGGAGCAGCCTTATATGGTGGATGGCTACGTGGCGGTGCCGGATAAGCCCGGCCTGGGTGTGGATCTGAACCTCGAGGGTATCAAGGCGAACCTGCGCCCGCCGAGCGGTCTCTTCGAGCCGACGGACGAGTGGAACACGCCGAAACTCGGCTTCTGGCAACCCGACCGCCGGTGGGACAAGTAGCTTGTAGGGCGAACTGAGGGCGCGGATGAGGTGTTGCAGGTTGCACGTTCGAACGTTCAAACGTTAGGACGTTGAGACGTTCCAACGTGTAACCTGCAACTGGTAACTGATAACTTGTCGACAGCATTGCTACAATGAGTACAATCTTGTCCACACTACCTGGAGGTGGTTATGCGTTTTACATTCCTTGGCACCGGCGCAGCAGAAGCTATTCCTGATCCATTTTGCCGGTGTCGCGTGTGTGAGATTGCGCGGCGTGAGCGCGGTCCCCACATCAGGGCTCGTTCCACGGCGTTGGTGAACGATGATATCTTGATTGATCTTGGTCCGGACATTCTGTCCTCGGCCAACCAGGCGGGGTGCTATCTGGGCGGGCTGAAGGCACTGCTGCTGACGCACCGTCACAGTGATCACTGGCTTCCGGGTAATCTCTACTGGCGCAAGCCCGGATTTACGCCGACCTCCACCGAGTTGATGACGGTGTATGCACCATCCGACGCTCTTGCCGACATCAGTGATGAGCTGGCTGAGGGCGCCAACTTCACGTGGAAGGCTGTGACTGCAGGCGACACGTGGCGTGTGGGCTCGTATAAGATCACGGCGATCCCGGCCACGCATGGCGGGGGCCGGCTTGAGGCTCTGCTCTATGTGATCGAGGAGGACGGGCGGCGCTGCTTGTACGCTACGGATACAGCCCCGATGCAGGAGGCGGCGTGGGAGATTCTCCGCACGTTTGGGCCGATGGATCTGATCGCGCTGGATGCGACGACCGGCGACCAGCCGGGGGGCGATGGCCATCATGGCTTCGAGGCGTTTCTCAAAACGCAGACTCGCCTGATCGATAAGGGCGTCCTGGTGGAGGGGCAGACCCGGCTATACGCGCACCACTTCTCCCACAACGGCCATATGACGTACGATGAGTTGGCAGAAGCTTACGGCCGGTACGATGTAGGCGTGGCGTACGATGGTTTGGTAGTGGATCTGTAGAGGGGCCAAGGGATAAGGAACAAGGAGTAAGGACTAGGGAACGCCCCTCAGTGCTGTCAAGCCGCAGCGATGGAGGGGTCTGTTTTCCCTTTATCCCCTGTCCCTGATCTCCCTATCCCTCACTCTCCTATGTCATGGTCACGCTTAATACAGATCTGACACTCACGCCCGAGCAGGCAGAGGCAGTGCTCTCTGAATGGCTGGGCTCAGCGGTCCGCTGCTCCGAGATCGAGCGGTTGCACGGCGGCATGCTCAACTCTGTGCTGCGGCTGCGCTTCGATCGTGATCCCTACACAGCGGTGATCAAACTCAGCAACGAGGGTGAGGGATTCGCAAAGGAGGCGCTCGCACTGCGCCATCTACGCGGGCGCGGATTCCCGTGCCCATCTGTCTATGGGGTGAGTGACGGCACCGGCCCGATCCCCTATATGTTCTTGCTCCTGGAGACGATTCCGGGTGTGACTATGCTGCAGGCGCGGCTTGATGATGCGGATCGTTGTTGTGTGGAACGGGAACTGGCCGGCGTGTTCGCTGACCTCCACGTCCATACGCGGGGGACTTTCGGCCCGATCGGCACCACAGGTTCCAGCAGTTGGCGAGATATCTTTATGCCGCTTCTCCGCCAGGTGCGGGCAGCGCCCGAGGTCGAGGCGCGCTTGACGTCCGAGGTGCTCACGAGGGTCGACCGGGCAATTGAGGTCGCCGAGGGCGTTATGGCTGCGCAAGGCTCTCCGGCGCTGATCCACGGCGACATCTGGGGGGCCAACGTGATGGTCGTCAGAGCAGACGACGGGTGGCATCTGTCAGGCCTCATTGATCCCAGCGCGCAGTATGCCGATGCGGAGATGGAGCTGGCCTATCTGCGGAGCTTCAACGCGCCTTGGAGAGATTTCTTCGAGGCATATACGGCGCTGCGGCCGCTGCGCCCGGGATATGAGCTGCGCTGGCAGGTCTATTGGCTGCATACGTATCTGGTACACGTCTTCTATTTCACCGACCAGCACTACCGTGAGAAAGTCGCGCGGGCTGCGCAGAAGATCCTGGCGTGTGCTTGAGCGCCGGATCGGAAGTGTATTGCGGTGGTGTGTGCGTCTATTCCATGATCCGGGTCCAGTGCTGATGCAGAATGGTACTAGATAGAAGTACACGGCCACGGGGGCTCCCGTGGCCGGCCAGACACAGGTCGGAGCAGAAGAGGCCAGATTCGCCGGCGGCAAGCTGTACCTGCTGCTATTTGGGCGTGGACTGCTGGTCACGATCGCTCTCCTGCGTCACAATAACTAGTCAGAGGGGGTATCAATCGTGAACGAACGGCAATCTTCCGACGTTGCGCCGCGTGTCCGCTTCATCTCATTGGCCCTGGGGCTTCTGGTCTTAGCGCTACTTCTCCTGACGCCGGTGAAGGCGTGGCTGAACCAGATCCCGAATTTCTGGCAGTTCGTCTACCCGCTGCTTACGCTCTTCGCTGCCTACCTGGTCATCGGTAGCCTGCGTACGAAAGAGGGGGCGGCGACGACGGCGAAATGGGCTGTGCTCTTTGCATCTGCGCTCTGTGCGACGGCTTATGCGTGGGGCGCAGGCCGGGCTTTCTTCACGGTGGCGCGTTGGTCGGCGGTCCTCTTCATCGTGGCGGAGGTACTGCTCACAATCCTTGAGGGGTCAACCGGGACAGACGATGCGCCGATTGTTTAGCCGTCGCGCTCACATAGGACAACGGCCATGAAAATCACGCGTATCGAGCCTATTGTTGTCGAAGTCACCGAGCGCGGGGACTGGGTCTTTGTGCTCGTGCACACGGACGCCGGCATCACAGGGCTGGGTGAGGCCAGCCACAGCCTGAACGATGCGCTGCTGGTGGCCACGCTTGAGATCTTTGCCGACAGAATTGTCGGGGAGGATCCGCTGGCGATTCGCAAGATCTGGCGCATGCTCTCCGGAGTGCGCGGTGGGCGTATCACCCACACCGCCGTCAGTGCCATCGACCAGGCGCTATGGGATATCCTAGGGCAGCACTTGGGGGTGCCGATCCACGCGCTGTTCGGCGGAGCCGTCCGGCGGAAGCTGCGGCTCTATGCCAATGTCAACCGGCACGTGCGTGACCGTTCTCCTGAGGGGTTCGCCGCCGCCGCGCGGCAGGCTGTGAACGAGGGATTCACCGCGGTGAAGGTGGCGCCCTTCGACGAGCTGCGTGGACCGGATCACGTGCGCACGGGATCGAAGGCGGCGTGGCGCCCGGGCGTGGACCGCGTCTGTGCCGTCCGCGCGGCCATCGGCGACGAGATCGATCTGGCCATCGACTGTCACGGTCGGATGGAGGCTTCGGAGGCCATTGTCGTGGGCCGCGAACTGGAGGACTGTGACCTGATGTGGTACGAGGAACCGGTGAAGCATACCTTCCCCGACCAGTTGGCGCTGATCTCACGTTCGGTGCCGATGCCTACGGCGTCGGCGGAAAGCGTCTTTGCCGTCGAGGGCTTCCGCCCGTTTTTGCTGGAGCGCGTGGTCGATGTCTTGATGCCGGATGTGAAGCACTGCGGTGGCTTGACTGAGATGCAGAGCATCGCTGATGCAGCCCGCCTCAAACAGCTGCTGATCGCGCCGCATAACCCCTCCGGCCCCGTGGCGACCGTGTCAACCGCGCACTCAGCGTGCACGATCCCCAACTTCGCTATTCTGGAGTATGCTTGGGGCGAGGTGGATTGGCGCGCGGATCTTATCACCCCGCGGGAGCCGGTCCAGGACGGCTATCTGATTGTGTCGGACACCCCGGGACTGGGATATAGACTGAACATGGGCGTAGTGACTGCGCACCGACGTGAGGTGCCTGGTACGGCAGACTCAACCAAGGTGCAGGTCTAAGAGCAACGGTGTAGTATCTAGAGGAGGCTGCGGATGGCTGTTGTGACTACTGTGAGAACGTTGACCTATCAGGAACGAATTGATCGCCTGCGGGCGACCAAGATGGCGCAGACCGAGGAGAAGCAGGCGCTGATTGGATCTATGGACCATGATGACTGGGCCCTGATCCTGCCGCCGGCGGACCGGCGCAAGATTGTGCAGGCGATGAGCACATCGGGCATGCCTATCACCGATTGTCTGCTGGAGGGCTACGAGCCCGCGAGCAACCATCCTAGCGGGGGGTTCTTCGGCCCCAAGGCCGTCGGCGAGAACTTCGGCGCGCTGCTTCGGGCACATCCGGTCTATATCGATCCGATCAGCTCGTTGGCGGGCGGGTACATGGTGAACTTCTCCTCGTATCGTAAGCCTGGCTGGAACCCCGATCTCGACATTGCTAAGCTGGCGCCGGAGTTGGACGAGGCTCGCAAGACCTACCATCTACAGCCCGGGATCGGCGCAACGCAGCACTTCTGTCAGGATCTGCAGATCGGTATGGATCAGGGGTGGGGGAAGATCCTGGAGCGTATCCGTGCGGGCCGACAGGCCAACGCACCGCGGGCTATTGATTTCTACGATGGCCTGGAAGCGGTGGTGCTTGGCATCCAAGATTGGACTGGGCGCACGGCTGATGGGGCGTACGAGATGGCAGAGACTGAGTCGGACCCTCAACTACGGCAGAACCTCATTGAGATGGCAGAGATGAATGATTGGCTGGTCTCGGAAGCCCCGCGCACTTTCCGGGAAGCTTGTCAGTGGATTCTTTGGTTCCAGATCACCGCCCGTATGTACAACGGCAGTGGTTCGATGGGCCGTCTGGATGTCATCTTGACGCCGTTCTATGAACGCGATATCGCTGCTGGTGTCTTGACCGACGAGGAGGCGATTTTTCATATCGCCAGTCTGTTGGTTCGGGACACGGCCTATCTGCAGTTGGGCGGCCCGGATGCGTCCGGCAAGGATGTCACCAACGCGGTTTCATACCTGGTCTTGGAGGCTGCGCACCGGCTGCGGGTTCCGGCCAACGTCGGTGTGGCCGTCGGCGACAGCGTCGATCCAGGTCTGCTCAAGCGGGGCGTCGAGGTCATGTTTGAGGACAAGACGGGCCTGCCCAAGTTCTTGGGCGTGGACCAGACGGCGAAGGGTTTCGCCAAGAACGGGTATGACATCGGACTGGGCTACGAACGTGCCTATTCCGGTTGCCACTGGTCGGCGATCCCGGGTCGTGAGTATACTCTGAACGACTGTGTCAAGATCAACTTTGCGGCCGTTTTCGAAGTCGCCTGGAAGGAGATGGTGGCTCAAGTTGCTGCGGATGAGGTCGAGCCCAGCGTGGCCCGGCTGTGGGATCGTTTTGTCTATCACTTGCGTCAAGGTGTTCACGGCATTGCTGGGAGCCTCGACTTCCAGGTTGAGCACATGCAGGATGTCTTTCCCGAGTTGGTGATGGACTTGCTCTGCTATGGCCCCATTGAGCAGGGTATCGACGCCTCCGGCGGCGGGCTTGAGTTCTATAATCTGGACATAGACGGCGCGGCTTTGGCGACGGTAGCCGATTCCTTCGCTGCGCTGGCGGAACGTGTTGAGCAGCAGCAGCGGCTCACCTGGGATGAGATCATACACACCATCGAGACCGATTGGGCAGGTGTGGACGGCGAACGCGCGCGCCAGATGATGCACAACCGGGAACGCTATGGATACGGCGGTACGCTGGGTGACGACTATGCCAAGCGTGTTTCTCAGGTTTTCACCGGCATCGTTAAGGAAGCCCCAACGCCCAACGGCTACACGTTGATCCCGGGGCTGTTCTCCTGGGCGAACACGATTCCGATGGGTAAGATCGTTGGTGCGACGCCCAACGGGCGACACGCCGGCGATGCTATCTCCCACGGCTCAAACCCCGATCCAGGTTTTCGCAAGGATGGCGCGCCCACGGCGATGGCTGTCGCGATTGCGTCGGTGCAGCCGGGTTTCGGCAATACCGCGCCCATGCAGCTGGAGCTGGAGCCCGGGATGTCCAAGGATGAGGGCGGTGTGGAGAACATCGCCAATCTGATCAAGACGCACTTTGATCTGGGCGGGACCCAGATCAACTTGAACATTATGGATGCCGACAAGGTGCTGGAAGCGCACGAGGATCCCTCGAAGTACCCGGACCTCGTCGTGCGCGTGACCGGCTTCAGTGCCTACTTCGCCAGCCTCTCGCCCGAGTTCCGCCAGTTGGTGGTGGATCGTATTCTGCGGGAGAGCGCGGCCTGATTCAGCCGTCGCAGCGCTTCGTTCTACGCAGAGCCGCTCATCCGGCGGTTTGCTGTCCGCGTAGGGCGAAGTGGTACTTCGCTCTTCTGCGGGGACGGTCCATCGAGTCACTGTACATCATCGAAACTTGGCTTGTTGCGTGGGTGGGCGAAGCAGCGCTTCGCCCTACGCAGAGGGGAGGGCTACAGTGGGTATTTGCAGTAGGTCCAGGCCCAATCCTGCCAGTGATCAACGAGCTTAGCCTTCACTGGGTTGCTGATCACATACAGGACAATGCGCCTCAACTCGTTGCTGTTCCTCACCCAGTGATCGTAGCTTTCACGCTGCCAGAACTGACCCTGGCGGTCAAGAAGCTTGTTTGCCTCGCGAGCTGTATACGCTTTCAGTGATTGCATGATGGTGGTTACCGATGGATAGTGATCATCTGAGTTTGGCAAGGGGCTGAAAACAATGTGGATGTGATTGGGCATGATGCAATAGGCCAGGAGGTCGCAAACCTTTTCATCACGGTGATGAAGACTGTCGGCGATGAGGCGGGCAAGTGGAGCTTGCCTTAACCACATAGGACCAGAGTTGGCCTGCTCTAGCGCAGTGTCCCACCGTCCGAACAGCCTTCGATGACTCAGATATGCTTGTTGTGTCCGTGTCGACTCATCCGAGATGTTAGCCAGCTCCCGCGCGACGCGTTCCGCCTCGATTCGAAGTTCGTGGAGTATCGCCCTCGGCAGCGACCCCGCCAGGCGGCACGTGACGAAGAACGTTGCGCCTGGCGGATGCATGTGTGGAAGATGGCGCGTGTAGACCTGGTCATATTCCGTCGGGCACATCGCCTTCGCCCTTGCCCCCTACTTGCCTTATTTCTTATCCTTCTTCTCTCATCCTCCCCATTGCCATCTGGATCGGCGGCCAGGTGGCCAGCGCGCCGGGCTTGACGGCGCCCCAGGTCGTGCAGAGGTAGCCCAGCATACGTGGATGGTCTTTGTGCGCCAGTGCGGCATCCAGCAGGAGCTCCCCTGCCTCGACGTTGCGCCAGCCGCCCGGCATGACCGGGAAACCTTTCTCCAGGAAGTGCGCGATCGATGGATAGTCCTCCAGGACTTCGTAGTGCCAGTCGCAGATGACGATGTCCTTGGGGATCATATCGATGGCAGGTTGGGTGCCGTTGGCCGCTGCCTCCCACTTGCCGTAGCCGGTGGTCGCGGCATCCAGCAGCCGGTCACCCCACATCCACACTTCGACGTGACGCTCCGACAGATGGCCGTAGTAGTCGTTCACGGCTTTGGCGAAGAGCTCGGCGGGATCGTGGCCCTTGCACCGCGGGCAGTGTTCCGAGCCGATGAGGAAGACTTCGTCCAGCCCGACGTGAAGCGCGTCGGCGTCAAAGGCCTCCAACAACTCATCGAAGAGGTCGAAGATGACGCCGTTGACGTCCGGGTGCTGCGGGCACCAGCTGCGGCAGTAGATGCTCTCGTTGTCGGGGAACTGGCCGGGCGTCTCATCGAACTCGGGGTAGGCGGTCAGCAGCGGGTAGGTGAGCTTGTCCCATGATTGGTGGCCCAGGCACTGGAACTGCGGGACGAGGCGTATGCCGTGATCCCGGCACGCGGCAGCGAGCCTCTGCGCAGCCTCCACCGTGATGGGATCGTCTGCCCGCAACTCGGGATGCGATTGGTAGGCGAACCCATAGTTGACCTCGGGGATCAATAGGTTGAGTCCCATCTCGGTCAGCGCTGGCAATTCCGCGATCAGCGCCTCAACGCCGGCATCGTGACCAAGGCCCAGATGTAGTCCGCGAAGCTTGTTCATCGTAGTCTCCTTTTTGCGGATAAGAATGGGAAGAATGCAAGAATACAGAATCAGCGAATCAGAGATAGAGCGCGCAAGCGATAGAATGATCTTCGCTCAGTCGGCTGCCCGCACTTTTTCGCTCATTCTTTCATTCGCTGATTCTGTATTCTATTCTCTCGTACGGAATGGTCCCTTGCTTGACTTCGACGAAGGGCTCGCCGTCCTTGACGCCGACGATGCCGAAGCCGGTGGCAGTGGCGAGGAAGGCGCGGAAGTCACCCTCGATCGTGGGCTGCAGGTAGAGCGTCTTCTCGACGGCATCGTAGCGCGCACCGGTGAGCCCCTGGAGCATACCGTAACTGGCCATCGCGCGAGCGTACCAGTGGCCGCACTCGTACTCGTCGAAGGGGTTGCGGACGTGGCTGTCGTAGCGGTCACGGAGCACGCGCACGATCTCGCGACCGGCCTCGGTCTCGCCCATCAGCATCAGGTGCGAGGCAACCTGGTACTCGATCCCCGTCCAGACCTCGTCGCTGTAGACGAAGGGGAGGGAGAGCGCGCCGCCCTTGGGCCACGTGCAGAGCAGCAAGCCGCCATCGTCGCCTAGGGCAAATGTGGGGCGCTGCGGGTTGGCGTGTGTTCTCAGGTCGTGTTTCAAGTTGTACTTGTGGACCGCCAACAGATGGCTGCGCACTTTGTCCGCGTTCAGGATTGCGCCGACGCCACACACCTCGGCCATCCATGCGCCTAGCACTCCGTCGGAGATGCAGCCTTTGCCGTATTGGTACTTGGGACCCTCCTTCTTGAGCAGCGCCTCGGCCTCAGGGGAGTAGGTGACGTTCAAGCTCTGAGTCTTCGTGGGATCCGCCGCGCGGAGGCCCTCCCACTGGATCTCCTGGATGAAGTACTCGCCGTCCCAGAGCTCTGATTCCATAGTGACGACGCCCTTGTCGAGCAGTTCCTGGTACAGCGGGACGCTGTCGCCGACTGCCTCCGCCATCAGGACGGCGGCCTTGAGCGCGCCCAGGTAGAAGGAGGTGCACATACCGTC
>JAGHDT010000464.1 GCA_021159805.1 Anaerolineae bacterium | reverse complement strand
TACGCACCGTGCCACCGCGGTGATGAAGACATCCGACAGCGTGAGGCTGTCATTGCGGTCGTGTGCGGTGGCCTGGCTGGCAAAGCCGGTGCGATACAACGCGCCGAAGAGGGTCTCACCTGAGCTATCGCCCGTGAACATCCGCCCGGTGCGGTTTGATCCGTGTGCACCGGGTGCCAGGCCCAGGATGAGCACACGAGCGTCGGGATCGCCAAACCCGGGGACGGGTTTTCCCCAGTAGTCGACATCTCGATAGGCTTTGCGTTTCGTCCGAGCGACTTCCTCGCGCCACGCCACCAGGCGCGGGCACTTGCGACAGGTGATGATCGTGTGTTCGAGTTCATCCCAGGAGTCTGCTGCGGAGATGTCCAGGGCGTCCATAGTGTCTCGTTAGGTCCTGGTCAGATTGGACGAGGTCAAGAATGTCTGTGCTTCGGAGTACTGCTTGAAGGCGCGTTCGGCTTCTCTGAAAGCAGACGTATGTGAGTGCCGGCGGCCGTTGACCACTTTCGTTCCCATCGTCTTGTGCAGGAGTTCGTGGTAGACGACGAACTCCACTACGTAGGCTGGCACGTCCGCATTGTCGAGACTCATGCTGACCATGACCGTATCCTGAGTGACGTCATAGTGCCCCATCTTTCTGGTGGTTGGCCGCCGGTTCCAGATCAGTCGAGGCGCGTCGACGGCACCGCCGAAGTAGTTGAGGTTGACCCGCTGGAAAGCCGCGGCCAGGTCGTGATGGTGACCTTTGCCGTCCCCGGAGAGGGTGTCTGCCGTCTTCTGTAAAGCGGCGCCCACGCTGAGGAAGCTCTTGGACATGGCGTAGCTCTTGATGGATCGAAGTGCGCCATCATCCTTTGTTTGTCCCAGCGCCACACGCATCAACGCTCTCAGCACCTGGCCGGGGGCATCGATGAAGCCCTCGTTCACGAGAATCTGGTGCGCGCGTTTCACCACCTTGGTGCGATAGAGCACGGACGCCGGAAAGATCTCGATGCTATGGTCCGGAACGGTCCCCTGGGCCTGCGTTCCTACCTTTTCCAGCACCGCCAATGCGCGCAGGTGGTGGGTCAGGTTGTGGGCATCGCTCAGGAAGTTCAGCCATTGGTAGCCACGGCGCGACCGTACAGGCAGCGCCGCCGGGGTCGCCCCGGCATCTTCGCACAATCCGGCGATCGCACTCACCTCCGTTTTCAGGGCGCACGTCAGACGGTGGATGGTCGGCGAGGTCACCTTGTAGGGCCCCGGCTCTGAAGTCACGACATCCGACAGCTTGCGGTGGTATCGCCGGCAGGTCGTCAGGATCCCGCTGATGCGGACGCTGTTCTCCGTGACGATCTGGTCACGTGTGGGCCTTGGGAGGTCGCCGAGGTCGAGTCCACTGAGGTAGGCATACGCTTTGCTAGATGGGGTCGGAAGGTCTCCGGGTGTGATCCGGTTGGCCCGGCAGATGTTGTGCACGGTCCGCACTGCGTCGCGAACCGTCGCGCGAAAGTCCGCCTCCTCCTCTGGAGAGATGCCGGCCCGCAGTTGATCGCGGACACGGTTCATCACGCTTACAAGGCCGCGGATCTTTATCTGGCGTCGTCTGATCCCCATAGTGCGAGTGTAGCACAGATCATCCTGTGTGCCAAAACTGAAATCAGTCCCGCCAGTCGGACGCGTAGCCATTTCGCACCTGTCGGAGAGATGAAGGCAGGCAGATGGCTGGGCTATGCTGTTGCCTTCAGCAGATATGACATGCAGCTCTGTACGTTGTCCGTCAAGGGCTCTTCGGTGTCTACAACGAAGTGGGAGATTGTGAGTGGGTCGGCCTGGGCTTTGACGCGGCGATAGAGGTCGGGTCCCCGGTTCCTCGCCGGATGGGTCTGGCACGCCCGATCCTGAGCCAGCCGCTCTATTGCTGTGGCCTCGCTGCAGCGACACTCGATGAAGACCAGCGGGACGGCGACGTCCGCGGCGGCACGCACCACAGTCTCGACCTGATCCCGGCGCGAGAAGGTGCGCCCATCCAGAATAACGGTCCGGTTTGGTGCGTCGTGCAGCAGGTAGCCTGCGACTTGGAGCATCATGTTGACACAGAGGTCATCCTGCTCCTGGGAATAGACCACATCCTCCGGCTGGAAGAGGGATGCGCGCACATGGTCCTTGTCCAGGATCAGAGCCTTTGTGCCCTGGGCTCGAAGAGCTTCGACCAACGCGCGCGCCAGTGTGCTCTTGCCTGTGCCGGGAAACCCAGCCATTGCGACCAACATAGGTGGAGACTAGAACCACCCCTTCGCCTGTGCTTGGCGGAGGAGGGTAAGGAAGCGGTCTTTGTTGCAGTGAGGCAGGGCCAGGGAGACGCGGCCCAGCCTCCCACGTCGCAGATAGGCGAGCGTCTCCTCCTCGAGCGACAGGACGGAGATGGCGACGCCACCCAGGTCGACGGTCTCGTGCGTGGCACCGAATGTGGGGACCCAACGCCCGCCGATCTTGCGCTCCAGCTCCGCTATAACATCCACAGGGACGCCGTCGATCTCAAAGCGCCCATAGTGTGAGCGCGTGGTCTCGGTCTCACGCCAGGCGACGGGGAGGACCACGCTCTCGGCCAAACGTTCCCCGAAGGCGTAGGCTTCGACTTTGGGCATTTCGAGATCTAGATCGGCCACTTCCACGTCTAATCCCCGGAGGGCCAGTGCCGCACCTCCCACCAGCCGGTAGTCGACACCGTGCGCCTGCAGGTCCTGGCCCAGATCTCGGAGAAGAGCGCGCCACTTGGGCCGGCGGCAGACGGCCAACAAGTGCTCGACACCCCCGTGGGCGCAAGGGTCGTGGGCGATTCTGTAGTTGATATCGACCCAGCGTTCCCACGCATCGCCGGTGAGGGCGTTGACTGCTTCGTCCCGCAGGCTGACGACGCCCTCCACGCCCAAGACAGTCACCACGTCCAGGCCGGTGCTCCTGCAGAGCGGCACGACCTCGTTGGGATGGGCGAAATAGGCTACAAAAGCCACTCTGCCATCTGCACGGGGCGGAAGAAGCCCTGTTTCTTCGATCAGCTCGTAGATCTCCGGATGGTCGACGGCATCTTGTGGGTACTTGGTCGCCGTGTCAATATAGCAGGCGTACCTGGCGATGAACGCGGCGAAGACGGGTCCTCCCGGTTTGGCGACCCGAGCGGCTTCGGCCAGCGCCTGTTGACGATCTGTCTCATCCAGTAGATGGTAGAGCGGGCCCATCAGCAGCACCGCGTCGAATTGCCCATCCGCAAAGCGCGAGAGATCCGTGGCCGTTCCTTGCTCAAAGCCGGACAGCGTGACACCCGCCTGGGCTGCTTTCTCCTGCGCCATCTCGAGGAGCTCGGGGGAGAGATCAAAGAGCGTTACCTCGTAGCCCCGCTGCGCGAGCGTGATTGCGTATCGACCAGGGCCGCCGCCGCAGTCCAGGATGGCAGCCGGGGGCGCCGGCAGATGCTCTTCCATCGCCCGCAGGCTCACGGCGAACTCGGTGCGATGGCGTTCTATACGGTCCCACTCGTGGCCGGCGTCGCGTCGGTAGAGCGCCTGGATAGCGTTCTGTGTCGTCCGCTTCAGATCTTGAGTCTCTTCACCAGCCTCCATATCTCACGATTTCCTCGAGCGGCTTGCGGCGTTTGGTCCCCGGGCGGGCATCGGCATAACCCAGCGGGGTGAAGATGATGGGCTCGACACCTTCCGGAAGTTGCAGGACCTCCCGTGCCTCGGTGGGATCAAAGGCGGCGATCCAACACGTGCCCAGGCCGACCGCCGTGGCGGCCAGGATGATGTGATCCATGACGATCGCGGCATCCACGTCCAGGTAGCTCTTGCCGTCGTGGTTCCGCACCCAGCCCTCGGCTTCCACGGTGCATACGCAGAGCACGATCGGGGCATCCACGAACCAGCTGCCACTATAGATGCGACGAAGGTCATTCTTCTGTTCCGCGGTCCGGATCACCATCACGCGAATAGGTTGGCGGTTGGCGGCTGTCGGCGCGAGCCGCGCCGCCTCCAGGACTTTCTGGAGCTTGTCGTCTTCGACAGGATCAGACCTGTAGGCTCTTACGCTGTAACGTGATTGAATCAACTTGAAGAAATCCATAGTTACTTTCCTCCTACGTAGCTCGATTACACTAGCGATGGTGCGCACAACGCTTGTTTGGTTGTTGAGGCGCGACCCCAATGGCCGTTGCCCAGGTACCTTGATTGTGGCCGCACGTGGACCAATTGTCAACCTCCTGTCTCTTGACGAATCAGCCCTTATCCGTACAATGCCCTAGTTGACGGGAGTCGGGTGCCGATTGGAGCGAAGTCATGGCAACAGCAGAATTCGCGCTAGAGCGAGAGTGGGAGTCTGATCGGAGCGGGCCTGGTCGCTGGGTCTTCTCCCACGCTGCGCGACATAAGCCGGCGATACTGGGGATGCTGGCCGGCGCTGTCGGAAACGCGCTGTTGGCTGTGGCGCAGCCGATTCTGACCGGCAGACATTTGATGCCATCAACCGGCTGGCACGAGGCTTGGGACTGGGCAGGGGCGAGATCATCGAGGAGGGCAGCCACGATGCGCTGATGGCGCGTGGCGGCCACTATGCAGAGCTCTACAACACCTACTTCCGCCATCAATCGCCAGACTACCGTCCTCCAGTATCCGAGGGTGAGAATGACAGCTATCTTGAACTTCTTCCACAGTATAGTGCACGAGTATAGGAGCTTATGAGCCGAAATTACGTCATCTACACCGCGCTTGGTGTCGGTCTGTCTGTTTATCTGGCCACCGCTTTTCAAGATCGACTGACGGTAAACCCGTATGTCACGTGGCTGTTAGCGTTCACCATCATGACCTGGGCGCTCTATGCCTGGGACAAGCGGGTTTCGGAGCTGGGGAAACTGTTAAGGGGCTGGCGGGTGCCGGAGTTCACGCTCAATCTGATGTCCCTGTTGGGTGGGTTCGCAGGGGGATGGATCGCACGCTCGATGTTCCACCACAAGATCAATGTGAAGCGCCATCCCTGGATCCTGGTCATCCTCATTGTCAGCCCGTTATTCCACGCGCTCTTTGCGCTGCGGCTGATGTACGGCCCCCCTTTGGTCCTCTGGCCCCCGGAGAACTGGTTTACCTTCTGAGATAGGGCTGCCTAGGGGGGGTGTTGGCTGCTCTGGGCAGTGCGAGTCGCTGTGTTTGGCTCTCTGCGGGGGATGCTCCGCATCGTGTGGGTAGGCTGCGCGGTTG
>JAGHDT010000574.1 GCA_021159805.1 Anaerolineae bacterium | reverse complement strand
GCTTGGTCCGGCAAGTTTCGATTCATGGATGTTGCTCCTTTGTTCTCTCATTGTCGTCACTGGATGTCTCATAACTCACGCGTCCGCCACCAACGGGTTCACAAACCGCACATCCTCGATAACAGCGCCCGGGTTGAAATCCTCGCTATAGATCAGGGGGATGCCGTGCAGGCGAGCACTGGCCCAAATCTGCGCGTCCCAGAAATGTATGTGGTAGTCCTGCGTGCGGCACGCTGCCAGCAATACGACGGTCTCGGTGATGGGGAGTACCGGCCACTGTGCCGCAAAGACGCGCAGTTGCGCCCCTGCCTGCGCCGGCGTCAGCGGAGGCTTGAGCTTCCGTGTGGCCGCGACGTAGAATTCCGACAGTACCTGCGCGGTCACCACCCCGCTCTGAGACTCGCGCACGCGATTCAGGACCTCGATGGCACGACGCTGTTTGTTCGGCGCGCGTTGATCGTAGGCGTAGACAAGGATGTTGGTGTCAATCAGGATTCTGCTCATCGTACTCGATCTGCTCTTGATGCAGCTCGTCGCGGATCCAGGTTCGTTCCTCGACCTGGCTGCTGGGTACGGCAAATGCGGCGCGAGCTTCCATCAAGGCCTGAGCCATCTCCCAGGCGCCCTGCGCCTTGCTGAGACGTTCTGCTTCGGCCAGCAGCAGGTCAACCGCCTCGCGCATGATTGCAGCCTCGGTGGTTCCACGTTTCTGCGCGAGCTGCTTGATCTGTGAATTCTGCCGAGGCTCAAGATAGACTTGTTTTCGAATCATCGTCGCCATCTCAGCCGCCTCCCTTCCTACGTGCCTGGAATGATGTATATTCCTAGTATAGCATACATCATGTCTCACGTGCTATCTTGAACGTGATCAAGGACATCCCCAGGAGTTGCGCCGTGCCTGGCAAGCCGCTTGAGGCAGTCGCGCACCCCCAACCAATACCGCGTCCAATGCCGCGCAGGCGCGTTGCGTATCGATCACGGTCTTGTATAGCATTTCGTCCAACACCCAGAGAACGCCGTGAACTGCGACACCCTCTGCCGTGGCGGCGTTCCGCAAGGCCCTGTCGCCGGTCAGGAGCGTGGCTCCTCTTGTGTTCGCCAAGAAAAGGGCGGCACTGTCTACGAACGACAGGCCGCTGTAGTGTGACCCGATGGTGAGGATCTCACCGATCTCCTCGCTATCGCACCCCACCACTTCGAGCTGTGAAGCGATCAGGTGGTCTGGTTGATCTGTGTTGAACTCAGCAACGACGAAGTCAGGCGTGGCAAGGCTGTAGGGCATCGCAAAGAGTGCCTCAATCAGTGTGCCGTTGTCCAGGTCGATCAGAATGTTGGCGTCAACGATGTACAGGTTCGGGGAATCCACTGTGGTGTTGGCGCTCCGCCTCCCAGAAGTCTGAAAGGGACTGACCCAATAGCTCCGAAGCCCTCGACCGCGTGATGATTTCCTCTGCCAGCGCGCGCAAGATGAGACGTTTCATTCTCTCCGATCGCTCTGGATCGATCTGGTCACCTGGCTCTTCTCTGCGCCACCCCAGTCGGCTGAACTCACGGCACACGCGCACGTATACGCTCTCCGAGATGACGCCCAGATCCTTGGCGCGCCGGATGATGGCTTGCATGCTCAGGCCGTAGGCGTGTCTCAGTAGATGCAGCTCGTAGGGATCCAGTCGCTCCCGATGTTGACCGAGTTCTCGGATGACGACGCTGGCCGGCATCAACAACGCACCGGCAAACCGATAGGCCGCTGATTCCTCTTGTCTATGGTCCCACTTAGGGGGTATCTCCAGTAGGATGTGACCTAGCTCGTGGGCTATGTTGAGGCGTTGTCTGTCGCCGGGGATATCCTGTTTGACGACAATAACCGGCGTGTCGTCATCCGCCCACAGCGTCAGCGCATCGAAAGCGTCGTCCCCTTCCACGAATCCCACTTTGATTCCTTGATGTTCCAGGATCTCCGTAAGGTTATCGATGGAATCTGAGCCCAAGTCCCAAGCTTCTCGTAGGGACACTGCCACTTGCTCAGCGTCTGCCACCTCCAAGATGCTTCGGTCGATAACCGGCCAGGTAAACAGGGTTTGCTCTCTGAGCAGATCCTCCACGGTCAGGTAGCGGTCGAGCCAGTCCCGCACGCGTTCCACGATGGAGGCTTGTCTCTTCCTGCCCAGGGCCGTTCGCTTGCGGAACGCAGGCTCCGACACTTTGACAGCGACAGGGCGGAGGAGGTATGCCACCTTGACGCCGAGTGCCCGCGCCAGTGCGATTAGCACGCCGGAGCTGGGATCCATCTCGTCACGCTCGTACTTCGAGATGGCCATTCGGGATACGCCGGCGGCTTCCCCCAGATCCTGTTGACTCATTCTGGCCATCTTCCGCGCCATCCTCAGTCTCTCACCGATAGCCATAGTTGCCCTCCCTGGTTACGGTGCTGTGTGCTGTTTACATTATAGCATTCCATCCTCTATTTGTAAACAAGCAGCTGAACAGGTTTCCGTCTCAGCAGAAGTCACTTTGCGGGCAAGGAACAGATGGGAGTCTGCGCGACCTGGAGCCGCACAGTAGTTCCGATCCTGTCGGTGGCGGGCACTGTCACCGTGCTTCGGGCTAAACTGCCCAGCCGGTCGTCTAGCCGCACGCTTCAGAAGGAACGACCCGCAGATTCCTGGTCCAGCTGCAGTTCCTGACTTGATGACCTACCCCCTCTCTAGCGCAATTTGGTCCACCTCCAGCCTTGAATCCTCCTCTCGCCTGTTGTAGAATAGAACAAAGGGTCTATTCACCCAGGAGGCTCTCCGCACGACCGGGCCCAAACGAGTCGCCGACAGGCAACCACCGCCGCTCCATATTCACGTCACCACCGCGGAGGCCCAATGACCAGGCTTGAAAGACCCCCCAATTTACGAAACAAACCCATTTTGCGCAGACCCTTGGTCCAGATACAGTTCCTGCCACGGCAGCTTCTGCCACGGCAGCTTCTGCCGCAGTGACTTGCCCCCATTCTAGGATACACTCAAAGCCTATACCCTTTGTGCATTTACAGTGTATCGTTCTATACTTGCCTGAGTTGCATTTCTGAGAGGCCATTGGACTCTGATGGCCTCTCAGAAATGCTGATCGTCAGGATGCCCCTCATCTCATTGCCGACTGAATAGGGAGCCCTCACGCTGGTTCTTGGCGTGAGGGCTCGCCAGATTTCCGTAGGAAACAGAGACAGCAGAGAGGAAGTGACATGGCCGACAATATCGTCAAGGCTTTTACCGAGCTTGCGCCGCGCTACGAAAAGACCATGGATCGGGAACTCAGGTTCATGTGGGGGCTTCCCTACCGAGATTTCGTCAACCGGCTCGTTCAAGTTGCGGAAGTCGAAGAAGGCAGCAGAATACTCGATATCGCTACGGGTACGGCTGTCATCCCGTTGAGCATCGGTGCTGAGGTGAGGGACAGCGTCCAGGTGGTGGGGCTGGATATCACCCCAGCCATGTTGCGGCAAGGTATGCGGAACGTCCGGCGAGCACCGAGTACTGCTCACATTGATCTTGTGTGTGGCTCAGCGATGAGCGTTTCATTGGCCGATGGGGTTTTCGATATGGTGGTCTGTGGACTTGCTATGCATCATCTCAATGTCGCTCGAACCCTGTCCGAGATCGGTAGAGTGCTCACAGAGGATGGGCGCCTCAACCTGGGGGTCGTGGGTGTTCCATTATTCTGGCGTTCGTGGTGGGGCGAGAAGATCGTGGTGGCGGGCATTCGGGCTTTCTACCGGTTCACCCATGGGGGCCCGAGGGCGCAGGCGGAGTCCGATGCTTTCTACAACCTGCATACGGGCGAGGAATGGCGTGCCATACTTTCGGCTTCTGGGTTTGTTGACATCGAGATCACGGAGATTCCATCGCGCTTCAGATGGGGCCCCAATGCTTTATTTGTGAAGGCGCGTCTGGCGAGTCCAGCGCAGTGACGCGTTGTACCGATACGTGTGAAACTCATCAACGAGAGGAGACCAAACATGGCGACGGCAATCGATCTGTACAATCAAGGCCAGTACGAGGAAATCTGGAAGAAATACTGCGGCTTCATCGATCTTGATCTGGACCAGTTCATGCGCATCCAGACCAGACTGCTGCAGGAGCAGCTGGAGCTCCTGGGCGATTCGCGCATAGGGATGGAGCTCTTTGACGGGCGTGCGCCCCTGAGCGTGGAGGAGTTTCGCGACTCTGTGCCTCTGACAACATACGCGGACTACGCCCCATATTTCGACAATCAGGAGGAAGGCATACTGCCGGTTGCGCCGCGGTGGTGGCTCCACACGTCGGGGCGATCGGGAGAGTACGCGCACAAGTGGGTGCCCTATACACCACAGATGGCCCAGAAACTGGGCGAAGTGGTGACGGCGCTCTTTATCTTTGCCTCGTGCTCCGGTCGTGGCGATTTCCCGTTCGAGCCAGGGGACCGGATGCTCTATACCATGGCGCCCTTCCCGTACATGTCGGGTGGTGTGGCGCGTGCGGTTCTGGAGGAGTTCCCCTTCACGATGCTTCCGCCGCTGGAACAGGCCGAGGAGATGGGCTTCGGGGAGCGGATCGAGCTGGGGCTCCAGATGGCGCTCAGAGATGGCATGGAGGCCTTCAATGCCATTGCGGTGATTCTGGTGCGGATCGGCGAGCGATTCTCTTCGGGAGCGGGGAGCGGCAAGGTATCGTCCGCTATGCTCCATCCGAAGGTCATTGCCAGATTGCTGAGGGGGTGGGTGCGGTCGCGACTCGACGGCAGGCGTGTGCTTCTGCCCAAGGATCTGTGGACCGTCAAAGGGATCGCGACTGGCGGCACCGACACTCAGGTGTTCAAAGACAAGGTGAAGGAGATGTGGGGCAAAGAGCCCATTGAGGCTTACGGTTGTACCGAAGCCGGCGTTTTCGCCCTACAGAACTGGAACGGCGGAGCCATGACCCTGTTACCAGATGTGGATTTCTTGGAGTTCATACCCACCGATGAGCGTGAGAGGAACGAGGCAGATCCTACTTATCAGCCTCAGACTCTGTTGCTTGATGAGGTCGAAGCCGGCGGGATATACGAGGCCGTGATCACCAACTTCTATGGTGGTGCCTACACGAGGTACAGGACAGGCGATCTCCTTGAAGTCACAGCTCTCCAGGATGTCGAGACCGGCATTGGGCTGCCGCAGTTTGTCTTCTACTCCAAGAGCAAGGACATCATAGATCTGGGATCACTGTGCCGTCTGACGGAGCGCACCATCTGGCGAGCGATCGAAGCAGCGGGTATTTCCTATGCCGATTGGATCGCGCTCAAAATGCATAGCGAGAACGCTCCATTGCTGCAGTTGCACATCGAATTTTCAGATGGCGATGGCGATCCGGCGGGCGCCCGACGCCGGATTCATGAGAGTCTATGCGAGTTGGACCGCTCCTACGCAGAGACCGAAGAACTGCTTGGGATGCGTCCGTTGCGGGTTGACGCGCTGCCTCCGGGAACCTTCAAGCACTACACTGCCGTGCAGCAGGAGCGGGGAGCCGATCTGGCTCATCTGAAACCTCCTCACATGAATCCTTCTGAGGAACAGCTGAAGCTGCTGCTGGCTTGACATTGGGCCAGAGGAGGGTGGTTTCTGTGGACGTGACTATGAGAGCATGGTGAGATGAATCTAGCGACTATTCTGGCAATCCTTGGCCTGGCCTGCTACAGCGCACTCTTCTACGTCGTCGCCTCGTCCTCCCACTACGCCAGGGGGCGGGTCCGGCGGCTCTTCCTGAGCAGCCTGGTAGGCATGGTGGCCTGGCAACTCTCTGCTCTGGTGGTGGGCCTTGCACGGCGTGAAAGCGTCGCCATGGCCGGATACCAAGCTATGTCGATGACCATCGTGGCGTTCGGTCTCTTCTACGCGCTCTTTGTC
>JAGHDT010000358.1 GCA_021159805.1 Anaerolineae bacterium | reverse complement strand
GGGGTGTACAAGGGCACGATTGAGGTTACGCAGAACCTCGCGCCGTTGCGGGCGCTGGAGGGCGAGCGTCGTCTGCTGGACGACTAGCGCCAAATCAGGACACAAAGAGAAGAGGGCGTCGCCTTCAACATCATCTTCCCATCGCTGGGCTTTCACTTCTGGCGTCTCGGAGGGGTGCCTTATGTGTTCAAGACATCATCAGCCGAGATGATTCTGCCTCTGTCCCGGCGTCTGCCGCTGGTCGCCTTGGCGCGACAGGGGCTCAAGGGGATCCTCGTGGGGGTTGTCGTCATCACTGCGGTTGGTGGTGTGGTGAAGACACTCAAGCTGATGCCCAGTGCGTGGGAGGTCGAGACCATCGGTTGAGAGAAGTGAGCCGAGCTGGTACGGTGACCTGGCGTAGGGTCCGATTCCCGGAAGAGACACCATGTGCTATCGCACACGTGCGCGCACACCACGCAAGCATGAAGATGTGACGCAAAGAAGGCCCTAAAGCCTGCAGCCAAGCCTTTAGGCCCGGGAGCGGAAGCTATTTTCGAAGTAGTGAGGACCGCGGGGTAAACACGTACAGAGAGAGCCGCCCAGCATTGGGCGGCTCTCTCTGTTGATTCATCGTGTGGCCGTGTGCGGTCAGTGACGCGCTCGCGCTGTGCCAGTCTCCAACCGAGGGCTGCGACTATTAGTTGTCAGGAAGCAGCCTGCTCAGCACCATGTTGACGACCTCCAACCCCGCCTTGGTGACCAATCCAGATGTGAATAGCGACAGATAGTCCGCTGTGCTGCCAAAATCTGTCGTGAAATAGCGCTCCAAGCCCACCAGCAGGGCTGTAAATATCGCCAAAGCCGTGATCGTGCGCTCGCCGAACATGAGCACGCGCATCGTATAGGCGGCGCGCTCCTGATCGGTCTGGAGCGCCTGGTAGACATCAAAATCCAACCGGGGGAACCGGAAGGTGTCGATGCGGGCATAGGTGCGCATCATAGGTTTGAGCAGGCTGAGGATCTTGATGGGGAAGCCCTGGGCGTCCTCGCCCGCCTCCAGCGCCATGTCGAAATCGGCCTCACCGATGCCCAGCTGAGCAGTTAGCTCGGAACCGGCGTAGTAGACGAAGGGGTCCATCAGCCGCCGGGTGAGTTCTTGCGCGGCCTTCAGTTCGTTTTCCGTCTCCCTCTCTCGTAGGTTCTCCAGGCTGGGAGCCTCCCATAGATCACGCGCAGCTGAGTTGAGGTGATGACGTGCGGCCTCCAGCATCTCCTTTTCACCATCGCTGAGGTCGACGTTCGGCGCGCTCAGTTCTCCGATGGCATCGCGGACCAGCACAGACAATCGCTGCAGTTCACCCCAGGCACCGGCCAGTTCTGCCAGATCGTCGATCTTGCGTGCATAGTCCCGCACCTGGGCTATCTGCAGCTTTGTGCCACGGAGCAGCTGGCGTCCGGCGGTGTAGAACCGCGGATCGTCCCCATCGATGCCGGCCGGACGTTCGGCTTCCTGGATGGCGGGATGGGCCTCCTGAAGCAGCTTGCGGCCCAACCGGTCGAGCTTGGCGCGGAACTGGCCCCAGGTCTCGATATCCTTCTCCAGCTCGTTGAGTGGTGCCAGGATGGTGCTCTCCAGCTCCTGACGTTCGCCCGCCGTCGGGGGACCGTAGTGTCCGCGATCCCACGCTTTGATTCTGCCCTCGATGGCCGCCTTTCTGGCCTGACAGTCCTCAGCCACGGAATACCCGTGGACCGATTTGCGCATCTTGGCGAACTTCAGGCCAGCGTCGTTTAGTCGTCTCAGCAGGTCAAGCGTCTGCCGGCGGACAGTCAGGAAGTGCTGGGCCTGCCGCGCCAGGACAATGCCCAGCCAGAGGGCGCCCAAGGGCCAGATAACGATGTCCTTCACGTGCACGGTGAGAGCGACGGTGCCGGGATCCTCATCGGCTGTCCCCAGCTCGGTAGTCGCTCCGGCGAGGTTGATGGACCCGATATACGTGCCTGTGTATCCCCACCGGCGGTCGAATGCCAGGGCCAGCTCTGCGTTGCCGCTTGGAGCCGCATCCCTCAGGGTGACCGTGAGGCCGCCGCCCCGCTCGTTGGTGAGGTGGCCGGCCACGATCGCTTGCTCGAAACTCGCGCCGGTCTCTGCCAGCGGAAGTGTGCACGCGAAGCTGAGTCCCCGCAGGCAGAGCGGCTTTGTGAACGGGAAGATGCGCACGGCGTTGAGGGTCCAGCTTTCCACCGCCGGTGAGAGTACCGGTGTCTGCGGCAATAGTGCATCCGCTGGATCAATCACCACGGTGATCGGCTTTCTCAAGACGGTATTCTGGGCCGGGACGGAGAGGACGAGTGAGCCGGTGTATTCGGCGGGGACCGGGCGTGTCTCGTTGTTCATCGCCAGGAAGAGCACGACCTCGCCGGCCGGTGGGATCGCAATGGATGGGGATATCGGTTTCCAGAACTCACCTGCGGACAGGATCGTGCTGCCTTGCGTCTCCTTCAAGTCGGTGAGCTGCACCGTCACGTTCAATGTCCGTGTGGTGTTGTTGAGGATTGTGGCCTCCACGACGCTGGGCCACGCAGCGGTCACCGGCATCGGATCTGCAAACGCGATCAGGGGTGTTGTCTGGGCACCAACCGGCCCGACAGCTCCCACCGTC
>JAGHDT010000336.1 GCA_021159805.1 Anaerolineae bacterium | reverse complement strand
GGCTGAGTAGTGACCATTGTACACACGTGCCGGTGGCACGTCTTCTGCCGCGGATTGTACTGACCGCGCTGGCAGAATTCGCTGGCCCGCAAGCGCAGAAGTCACCCCGCAGACGGCGTTGCGCCTGTGTCGCCGATCCATTCTAAGTGCAGACGTGCCGCTGGCACGTCTTCTCCAGCGGCGTATACTGAGCGCGCTGGCTAGATGCGCGGGCGCGCAAGGGTGGAAGTCGCCCCGCAACGCCGTCTGCTGCGCGGTGCGACGTCTTCTGCGCACGTCAGGATGTGTCAGATGCTGTGCAGGATCCATACTCGACAGAAGGGACACTTCACGGCGACAATATGAGAAAAAGGCAGACCACTGCCCATTGGGCCATCATCAGCATACTCCTGGTCGCCGCGGTTTTGCGTTTGGGCGCCTTCCAGGAGGCCCTCATCGGTGCCGACCAGGCCTCGATCCTGGCCGCCGCCGCAGACATCGCGGACCTCCGCGACTTTCCAGGTGTGGGCATCAAATCCTCCGTGGGAGTGATGCAGACCGCGACCATCGCCTATCTTGCCGCGATCCCGCTGCTGATGGTGCGCCGCGTCATCGCGGTCAGATGGTTCTTCTCTGTGCTGGACATCCTGGCAATTGCCTGCCTATTCCGATCTGTACGCCAAACCTTTGGTCTCTGCGCGGCCCTGATCGCTGCGCTGCTTTACGCCACTAACCCTTGGGTGGTCGAATTCAACCGCTGGATTTGGTACCAAACGCTGATCCCCACCTTCGCCACCTTCGCCTTCGCCGCGCTCCTGCCGGCGCTGAATCCGGATAGGCGAAGATCACGAGGAACGATACCTTTGGCAATGGTCTCGGCCACACTGATGGGTCTCGTACACCTCGCGGCGCTCCCTTGGGCGGCCGTGCTCGGGCTTGTGGCTTTCGCCATCATCGTGCGGCGCGGATGGTGGCGCAGCGGCCTGCTTGGAGTTATCCTCTGTCTGCTCATCGTTGCCCCGTATCTGAACTTCCTCCGGCAGGGCGGCATCGCCGATGTCGGCATCATGCTCAACGGCGAGCCGCCGACCGCGTCGACGACGACGTGGAACGTCGCGACATACCAACTCACGCTGGAATTGCTTTCCGGACAGCAGATTCTGACGACGCCACACAATTCGCTCTGGGCCGACTCTGTGCTCTGGCTGGGCGGGTTGACCAAGATAGTACCGGCACTCCTGCTACTCAGCATCGTCTGGGCCATCACGCGCTTGGCAACACGGCGCAGACCGCTCAGCACACAGGCTGAGCTTGTCCTCATACTCGGATGGACCCTGTTGGCTCCTACGCTCTTCGTGCGCAGCGATGTCCACCTGCAGTACTTCTACCTGCTCTCTGTCTTCCCGGCACCCTTTGTACTGATTGGCACCGCCGTCGAGGCCTGGTGGGGCACCGGGAGACCATCCGGCTACCACGCCTGGCGCCGCGCGGCAGCCATCGCCGCGGTAACACTCCTGGTACTGCTCACATCCTGGTGGAGTTACCTGTGGATGGTGCGTATCGGTTACGAGCAACAGGGCCAACTCCGTGCCTCCACTCGCGCGTGGCTGATGGACACCACCGTGGACACCATCGGGGAGTACCTTGAAGCACATCCCGACGGTGAGATCATCATCGTCACCCATTTCAATGCCGGCGGGCTCTCCCCCTTCGATTGGATTCGCAACTTCCTCAACACCGACCGCGTGCGCGCGGTGCCCAGCGAGGGAGGTTTGATCATCCCATCCGCGGAGACCTGCTATATGTTGGCCGATCGCGCCGATCCGCAGAGGCTGGCACCTCTCGGCGACGGGGCCGTGCCCCAGCCGGGGATGACCATCCCGGCCTCGCCACCGTGGACTTTCACCTGTGTAGGGCCGCGTGCGGAGACACCACCGGCCCAGGCGACGTGGGAGAACGGCCTCAGTCTGCTCTCAACCGAGATCGGTGGGGAGTTTGCCGCCGGGGGGCAGCTCGAGCTGGCGCTCACCTGGCACTACACCGCCGCCACCGGCGAGGAGTATCATCTCTTCAACCACCTGATGCGCGACGGCGAGCTGGTGGCTCAGGTCGACGGCGAGCCCATCCCCAACCGCTACTGGCGGGACGACGACATCCTCATCACCTACTTCACGCTGCAGCTGCCCGCGGAGCTTCCACCAGGGGAGTACGTCCTGCGCATCGGGTCGTATACGTGGCCCGAGCTCTTGCGCACGATGCTGATCGACGGCACGGATGCGTATGAAATCGGGCGATGGAGCCACCTCACCCCCTAACCCCCTCTCCATCGGATGGCGAGGGGGAAGCAGAGAAACCTTCTGATGCGGCCGGCGTCAGCCCCGACTGCGTCGGGGGCCCGCGCCGCTCCGCATCCCAACCCACACCGTCAGCCCGACCAGCACACCGACGTGCATCTGCACGTTGTTCACCACCAGGTTATCCACCAGGCTGTGGACCGCCAGGTGCGTCCACGCCGCAGCCAGGCCGATGGCCAGGCCACGTTCCCAGCCGTGCAGGCGCCGGGAAGCCACGACGAGCACGACGGCCTGCGTCCCAAGCCATACGAGGTAGGCCAGCAACCCCAGCGTCCCCACCTCGGCCAACAGGTTGAGATAGAAGTTGTGGGCGTGGCCCAGAGCCAAGGGCCAATTGATCAACCGGTGCGCCTCATAGGCGGCCTCATAGCAACCCAAGCCGACCCCGCGCCAGAAGCGGCTGCGCCACATGCTGAGCGCCGCCTGCCAGTGGGCCATACGCTCCACGACAGAGAAGCTCTCATCGGTGATACCGGCGCCGCGCACATCCTCGAAGCGGACGTAGCTCAGGAACCCGGTCAGCCGATCCACAATGGAGGCGGGCAGCAGCCCAGTGGTATAGAGGCCGACACCCAGCGCAACCACAGCGACGACCAGCAGGAGCCCCCACCGGCTGCGCATCGGGAGCAGCACGACCAGCACCATCATCGCGGCGCCGAAACCCATCC
>JAGHDT010000005.1 GCA_021159805.1 Anaerolineae bacterium | reverse complement strand
GTAGTGCACCATCTCCGGGTTGATGATCAGATCCATATAGGCCTGCTCCAGGCCGCGAAGCTGGCAGTAGGTCAGGAAGGGCTCCGACCCACCGCCACGCACAGGGTAGTCGTCCATCCCCTCGACCTGGGCGGGGATTCCGGAGTAGTCGAACCAATCTGCGGTGGGCCAGGTATAGGCGGCTTCTATCTCCTCCACGGTTTCAAAGTGAGCCAATGGATGCTCGATGCACTCGTCGTAGACGCCGGTCTCGTAGTGGACGGTCTTGAAGCGGAGGCCGTATATATCGGCATCCCCCACCAGGGTTGGACCGACGTAGGTGGGTGCAACGGAGATTAGCCGGTCGATGTGCAATGCCTGGCGCATCTCTTCGGCCGTTTCAACCTTCAGGTAAGCCATCAGTTTCTTGGTTGCTTCTTCTGTAGCCCAGTAGTCCATCGGCAGGCGGTCCACAGGTTTGCGCTGCAGCACGGCGAGCCAACGTTCCTTGGGCGTCATCGTCTCTTTCGGCATATGGTGTGTCCTCTCCAGGGATCTGGTCAGTGGCCTCATTCTACTTGTGTTCGGTTGGGCGGCAATCGGGTGGCTCCAGCGGGGGTGCGCCTTGGTTTGGGGACGTGCCTGCCTTTCCCGATAGAGACATCTCAGCGAATCCTGGGGGTTCGCGGCGTCTTCTCTGCGCAGACGCTGGCATGATAGAGAAGGTTGGAGCCCGAAGAAGACGATCCACCGGATCGTCTGTACGAGAGGGTGCAAGCCGAGGAAGACGTGGCACCGCCACGTTTGTACGAAGGGGCTGCGTCGATCGGCGGCTGGTCAACCTGACGCTTCTGGACAGTGGGTCACGATTCTGCATTCTTCCATTCTTCCATTCTTCCATTCTCCCATTCGCTGATTCTCGCTCTATCGCTCACTCGCCTTACCGCCCCATTTGCTGTTGTGGCTGCATCTTGGTAGAATTGGAACAGCCGTTCTGTTAGGGAATGGCACGGGAGATTTGGATTCATGACCGATCTTGATCTGGCGCCGCACCAATTGGCCATTGCGCACGCACCACTGGACCGCCGCATCTTCCTCGAGGGGCCGGCTGGGACCGGCAAGACCACAGCCGGTGTGGCCCGGCTGCATCACCTGCTGGACGCCGGCGTGCCCGCCGACAGCATCCAGGTGCTTGTGCCTCAGCGGACTCTGGGCCAGCCTTATGCGCAGGCCTCGCGTGATCCTGAGCGCCAAGTCGGCGGGGTCGTCAATGTGGCGACGGTGGGCGGTCTCGCGCGGCGGATGATCGACATCTTCTGGCCGTTGGCTGCGGAGGTGGCCGGGTTCGGCGATCCTGATGAACGTCCCACGTTTCTGACGCTGGAGACGGCGCAGTACTATATGGCGCACGTGGTCGGTCCGTTGATCGAGCGCGAGGGCTACTTCGATGCCATCACCATCGACCGGAACCGTCTCTATAGCCAGATCCTGGACAATCTCAATAAGTCCGCTGTGGTTGGGTTTGATCCTGCCGAGATTTCCGAGCGGCTCAAGGGCGCGTGGATGGGTGAACAGGCACAGTCGCGGGTGTATGACGAGGCGCAGAGCTGCGCGGTGCGGTTTCGCCGCTACTGCCTGGAACACAATCTGCTGGATTTCTCCCTGCAGGTCTCCGTCTTTGCTGAGCACCTTTGGCAGGAGCCGCTCTGCCGCGACTATCTGACCGAGACCACTACACATCTGATCGTGGACAACGTCGAGGAGGATACGCCCGTTGCCCACGATATCATCTACAGCTGGCTGGGAGGGGCGGCGTCGGGTCTGATCATCTTGGATCAGGACGCGGGGTATCGCAGCTTCCTGGGGGCCGACCCCGAGAGCGCCATTGCTATGCGCGATCTCTGTGATGACACTGTTAATTTCACCGAGTCGTTTGTCGTGCGGCCGATGATGGCCGTGCTAGGGGGTGCGTTCGATCGCATCCTGCGGCCCCCCGACGCGGCGCAGGGCGGACGGCCGGGTGAGGCCGGCGCCGCTGAGAGCGCCGGACCACCGGTCGGCGCGCGCCACCGCACCGCGGCCGAGCGCCGGTTCATGCCTGGAGAGATCAACCGGGTGCTGCGTTTTGAGCACCACCGGTTTCACCCCGAGATGCTGGATTGGGTGGCGGATGAGATCCGGGGACTGGTGCACGATGAAGGTGTGCCTCCCGGCGAGATCGTCGTGCTGGCGCCATTCCTTTCGGATGCGCTGCGCTTTTCGCTCACGCACCGACTGGCCCAGGTGGACGTCGTGGCGCGCTCACACCGTCCGTCCCGAGCGCTGCGGGATGAGCCTGCCGTCCAAACCTTGCTGACGATGGCCGCACTCGCCCACCCTCAGTGGGGCATTGTGCCGGCCACGCACGATGTGGCCCATGCGATGATGTCGGCGATTGGCGGCCTTGATCTTGTCCGTGCTCACCTGCTGTCACAGATCGTCTATCGGCGCCAGGACGGTAGGCCCGAGCTGGTCTCGTTTGACGAGATCAACATGGATGTGCAGCAGCGCATAACCTTCGCCTTCGGTGAGCGGTATGAGCGTCTACGTAACTGGCTTGGGCGGTACGCCAGTGAGACGCCTGCACCGTTTGATCACTTCCTTTCACGTCTCTTCGGGGAGATGCTGTCTCAGCCTGGGTACGGCTTCCACCGGGACCTTGACGGGGGTCGCGTGGCCGCAATGTTGATCGAGTCGGTGCGCAAGTTCCGCTGGATTCGCCCTGAGCTGCCCGAGGGCGTCGCTCTGGGACAGGAGTATGTGCGCATGGTCCGGGCAGGTGTGATCGCCGCCCAATACCTGATGCCGTGGCAGGCGCCGGACGAGGACGCGGTTCTGTTGGCCCCGGCCTATACGTTCTTGCTGAGCAACCGCCCTGTGGAGGTTCAAGTGTGGCTGAATATCGGCGGGCAAGGCTGGTGGGAGCGATTGTATCAGCCCCTTACGCATCCATATGTGCTGAGCCGCCGGTGGCTCTTGGGGAAGGTGTGGACAGATGCTGATGAGTTTGCCCTGCGGCAGCGGTCGCTCCATCGGCTGGTGACCGGATTGGTGCGGCGTTGCAGGGGGGTTATCTATCTGGGACTGAGCGAGTTTTCGGAGCAAGGTTTTGAGCAGGAGGGGCCCTTGCTGCGCACCGTGCAGCGTGTGCTGCGTGAGGCCAGATGATGCGGTTTGGGTTGCGGCACGCAGAGGTCCAGGTTGCCCAACACACGCGGGCCTGCGTGATTCATGGCTGATCTGTTGTTGAGGGGCGCGAGCTAACAACTTGTCCCCGTCAAGGGGAGTTCGCGCTACGCAGAGGGTTTGCGAGGTCATCGGCTTCAGCGGCTCAGCGATTCAAGGTCCTGGCTTCGCGCGGGTCCGTGTGATTCGCGGTTGATGTGCCGTTGAGGGGGGCGAAGCAGGCGCTCCGCCCTACGCAGAGGGCCAGCGGGAGCGGCGTGAAGCCAGATGATGGTGGTTGTGGCTCTTTCGCAGCCTGGTATAGGATCGCCTAGCGCTGATGAGTTTCGAGAGACTGGCCTGGAGACATTCGGCAGAAATGACCTGGCAATGTGCGACACGCTCCTGCTGCATCATCATTCAGTACGCTGGCCATGACGGGAGGCGGAGCAGAGCGCGGGCTGTTGTCCGCTCAGAGCAGTGAGGCTATAGACCGTTCCTCTCATCTGTGTTTCTTTACTATATTCTGTTTCTCTCTGGAGGTTGAGTGTGCCTGACATTCGGTTCGATACATACTACCGCTACGATGATCTGACGTCCCACATCAAGGCCTTTGCTGAGGAGTATCCCACGTTGATGCAGGTGGAGAGTATCGGCAAGAGCTACGAAGGCCGTGATATTTGGTTGGCCAAGGTCACGAACCTTGAGACCGGCCCTGATGATGAGAAGCCGGCACTCTGGGTCGACGGCAACATCCACGCGACGGAGGTCTAGCCTTCCACGGCCTGTCTCTACTTTATCAACACGCTGGTCACCGGCTATGGTGAGGATGAGGAGGTCACGCGCGCGCTGGATACGCGGGTCTTCTACATCGTGCCGCGCGTCAACCCGGACGGCGCCGAGTTGGCATTGGCCGACAAGCCACGCTACATCCGCTCCAGCACCCGCCCCTATCCGTATGATGAGGAGCCCATCGGCGGTCTGGTGGTCGAGGACATCGATGGCGATGGTCGCATGCTCACCATGCGTGTGGCTGATCCGAACGGCGCATGGAAGATCTGCCCTGAGGAACCCAGGCTGATGGTGCGACGGGACCCTGCGGAGACCGGTGGCCGGTATTTCCGTCTGCTGCCCGAAGGCCACGTGCAGAACTACGACGGCGTCTCGATCAAGATCCAGCCCAAGAAAGAGCGCCTCGACCTCAACCGTAACTTCCCGGAGAACTGGCGCCAGGAGTTCAAGCAACGGGGTGCTGGACCTTACCCAACGTCTGAGTCCGAGGTGCGGGCTTTGGCGGCGTTTATCGCCGGCCATCCCAACATCACCGGCGGTGTGGCGTTGCATACGTACAGCGGCGTGATCCTGCGC